>JAQBUJ010000579.1 GCA_027623845.1 Pseudomonadota bacterium | reverse complement strand
GCGCCACCGTCCAGGCGTAATGCTCCATATTCTTGGAGTTGATGAAGATTTCGAAGGGCCGGCGCCGACCATCCTGCAGAATGTCGTTCAAGGTGATGTAGATCGCATGGTCATTCTCCGGCCATTTGATCTTGTAGGTCTTACCAGGAAGCTCGTCCGGTCGGTCCAGCGGCAGAGCCAAATGGACGACTTTCCCGCCACCCGGCCACTTGTCGAAATCCGCCGTGGCCCGCGTCGAAGCCGCTGCTGTCTCGGGGCGCTCGCCGGTCTTGGAGCTCTGGGCAGGCTCGGAGTTCTGGGCAGGCTCGGAACTCTGGGGCCGGACCGTGAGCACCGCGCCGGTCACCGGGTTCGGGCGATAGGTGGTGCAGCCCTTGCAGCCCGACTCATAGGCCAAGCGGTAGACATTCTTGAAGGCCTCGAAATCGATATCCTCGGGACAGTTGATGGTTTTTGAGATCGAACTGTCGACGTATTTCTGCACCGCCGCCTGCATCACCACATGGTCTTCGGGGCGCAGCGATTGCGCGTCGACGAAGGCCTCGGTCAGCGGCGTGTCTTCCCCCTTCAACTGACGGTACAGACGATAGGCATGGTCGGTCACCGGCTCGACCCGCTTCGAGCCATCCGGCTCCAGCACCGTGCGGTCATAGCTGAACGCGAAAACCGGCTCCAGGCCGGAGGAAACATTGTCAGCCAAGAGCGAGATCGTCCCGGTCGGCGCAATCGAGGTCAGCAGCGCGTTGCGGATGCCATGCTCGGCGATGCCGGCGCGGATGTCCTGGGGCAGCTCGACGATGCATTCCCCGGCCAGATAGGCGTCCCGATCAAACAGCGGGAACGGCCCCTTCTCGCGGGCCAGCTCCACCGAGGCCCGATAGGCGGCGTCCCGCAGCGCCCGCATCCAGGCCTCGGCCAGCCCGACGGCTTTGGCCGACCCATAGCGGGCGCCGCACATGATCAAAGCGTCGGCCAGACCGGTAACGCCCAGCCCGATCCGCCGCTTGTTGCGCGCCTCGCCCTCCTGCTCCGGTAGCGGAAAGCGTGAGATGTCGACGACATTGTCCAGCATCCTGACGGCGATCGGGACCAAGGCCTCCAGCGCCCCGAGATCGAGGGCGGCGTCGGGCTCGAACGGGCGATCGACCAGCCGGGCCAGATTGATCGAGCCCAAAAGACAGGCGCCATAGGGTGGCAGGGGCTGCTCGCCACAGGGGTTGGTCGCCGAAATCGTCTCACAATAGGCCAGGTTGTTACGCTGGTTGATGCGGTCGATGAAGATCACCCCAGGCTCGGCGCTGCGATAGGTGGCCTGCATGATCCGGTCCCACAGATCGCGCGCCCTGACGGTGCGATAGACGGTCCCGTCGAAGACGAGATCCCAGGATCCATCGCCGCGGACCGCATCCATGAAGGCGTCGGTGATCAGCACCGACAGATTGAACATCCTGAGCCGCGCCGAGTCCTGCTTGGCCTCAATGAAGGTCTCAATATCCGGATGATCACAGCGCAGGGTCGCCATCATCGCGCCACGACGCGATCCGGCGCTCATGATCGTCCGGCACATCGCGTCCCAGACATCCATGAACGACAAAGGCCCCGAGGCGTCGGCCCCGACACCGCGAACCGGTGCGCCTTTCGGTCGCAAGGTCGAGAAATCGTAGCCGATCCCGCCGCCCTGCTGCATGGTCAGCGCCGCCTCGCGCAGGGCCGAGAAAATTCCCGACATGTCGTCGGCGATGGTTCCCATGACAAAGCAATTGAACAAGGTGACCGTGCGCCCGGTCCCGGCGCCGGCCAGGATACGGCCGGCCGGCAGGAACCGAAAATCATCCATCGCCTGGTGGAAACGGTCCTGCCAAAGCGCCGGCTCCGCCTCTGCCGCCGCCAGGGCATCCGCCACCCGGCGCCATGAATCCGACAAGGTGCGGTCGCGCGGACGACCGTCCGGGTCCTTCAGACGGTATTTCTGATCCCAGATCTGGCCGGATATTGGTGCGATACCATGCATGGGAGGACGCCGTACCGATTGTTCTTATTTTGTTCCAGAATAGAGATAGTCAATCTTAACGCATCCGGCAAGGTCAAACAAAGCGATTGAAAATCTGGGCGTGGGCCCGTTTGAAATTTAGCGTTAATCCGGGTCTTTAATGTTTCCTGCCACTCGTCCAAGCAGCCTATCCAACAATGCTGCGATCTCTTCCATTCCCAGTCGCTTCGCAAGGGGAATCAAGATCAGAAGCTCCACAATGACCAATGCGATCGGGCCGCCGATGCCGTCCAGGACAGAGAAAAACACAACATCAAGAAGTAGAACGGTGACGGTTATGAATATGAATCGCTCTTCGCGCCGCGCGTCACGCTCTTCCGCCAGACTTTCTTGGAGAGCCTGAATTTGTTCATCGCGTCTGGTCGGCTCGCCCGATACGATCTGAGCAATATCCGCAGACTCGTCATCAGGCGGGGACATTCACTCTATCCAAGTACTCTTGACGAATGTCTTCGTTGGGGATGACCACACCGCGAAAATTTGGGTGATAGTGTTTTGCCCAAGCGCCCCGGTCCCAATGAGTGATCGAAACCAGCTTCCCAGGCGCTGCACTGCTCAATTGTTCCGCGATCTCTTTCAGTGCGGCGTGATCCGCTCCTGGTGCTACCTGCCCAATTGAATGGAATACGTTTCCGACCGGGCTCGATCCAAAAAATTTTGCGCGATGGTACAACGACGGCTGTACAGGGCCGTAGTTCCAAGCTTCAAAATGACCATTGATCAACGGCTCATTAGCCCGCCCGAGCCGAACCATGTGGGCAATATAGAGCAGCTTTTGGAGTTCAAGATTGGAGATTGACCAACCGGTCAGGCGGCTTATCCCTTTTGGTCCGGTATTCCCAGATGTGGTGCTTGGGTTTGACGACGCCTATATGTTCG
>JAQBUJ010000578.1 GCA_027623845.1 Pseudomonadota bacterium | reverse complement strand
TACCGTCACCGATAATTTTCGCGTCATCTCACACCAGGGATTTCGGGTTCTGGAGTGACCCTGGTATAAGACCGCGCGTTCGCATCTTTACACCACGCCTTTGAAACATCCCCGGTTTTGAGCCTTGCTTGTCGGTTCAAGACATCGGTCTCGTACGTCAGTCAGAAGCATGTTCGACGAATGCGGCCATTTCCGACGACATCGCCGTCAGATCCTCGCGCAACGCCTCGAAACCGACTGATTTCTCGTAAGTTTTCTCGTCCAGATAGAGCGCCCGGTTAATTTCAATTTGGATTGAATGGCGGTTGCCCGAAGGGTCGCCAAAGCGATTGATCAACTCAGCGCCGCGGAACGGGTAGTTGACCGACACCTCATAACCCTTGGCCCGCAAGCTTTCGGCGGTGAATTCGAGAAATGCCGGGCCGGAGGTCTTGCCGTCAAGATCGCTGACAACGAAATCCGGGCGCTGCTTGCCCTCGTCAATATTCATCGACCTGCCGGCAGATTTCATTGAGTGGCAGTTGACGTGCCATACCGCGCCGTGACGGGCATAAGCGCGGTCCAGCATATCACTCAGCAATTGATGATAGGGCGCGTGATAGGTATCGATCCGCGATCGCACCTCCTCGACCGCGAGGGGCCGATCGTACATCAGCACCCCCGGAACGATGTGACGTCGAATCAGCCCCATACCGACTTTGGTTTTCCTGGTTTCAGCCATCGGACCCGGCCATGGTTCCGCCAGCATGCCCGGGTCTATCTCGCGCACCGATCGGTTTGCATCGATGAAGGTGCGCGGAAACAGCGCCCGCAACAGCCCGGCCCCCTGCTGCACCACATGGCTGAACAACTCATCCACATGGACGTCGACATTGATCCGTAACTGCCAGGGCGTTGCATTGCAGATAAAACCATCTGGAAAGGTCGTCCCGGAATGCGGCGAATCGAAAATCAGCGGCACGCCGGCCTCCGGCTCCAGCGCATGGAGCACATCGGCGATCCGATGTTCGGTCGTGTCAGCCATCGTCGTTGAGCTGACAGGCTGCGAACCGGCGCTTGCGGGTTTCCAGCCGAGGCGTCTCCGCCAACAGCGTTTTGGTACAGGGATCGTTCGGTTCAGTGAACAAGCCATCGGTTCCGACAATTTCAACGATCCGCCCAAGATACATGATCACCACCCCGTCGCTCAAATGTTCAACCACCCCTACTGGCTTAAGCTTAGGATATTCTCTAGCATGCCATGGTCCCGCGCCGGTTAACGGCACGCTGAATTTCGCACCGACACTTTCCAGGCTCTCGATGACTTCGCCCCACATACCGACCGACCTCAATCCCTATCCGCTCGAGATCGTACCACCCGACATTTCGCTTTATCGCGCCGGCAATACAGGTGTGGAATATTTCACCAGCTATACCGGCCCGGAGGCCGGCCCCCACGTCATGATTACCGCACTCACCCATGGCAATGAGTTGTGTGGCGCGGTGGTGCTGGACATGTTGTTCAAAAGTGGGTTTCGCCCGCTGCGCGGCCGTCTGACGCTGGGGTTTTGCAATGCCGACGCCTTTCATAGCTTCAATCGAGATTATCCGATCTTGTCGCGCTTCGTCGACGAGGACATGAACCGACTTTGGGAAATCCCGATCCTGAACAGCGCCAGAAAAACCGCCGAGGCGCGGCGCTGTCGGGAGATCCGACCGCTGCTTGACCAGGTCGACTTCCTGCTCGACATCCATTCCATGCAGCACCCGACACCGCCACTGATGTTGGCCGGCCCGATGCCGAAAGGTCGGGCGCTGGCCGAAGCCGTGGGCGTTCCCGAAAGTATCGTCATCGACCATGGCCATGCGGCCGGTCGCCGGATGCGGGACTATGATCGGTTTTCCAACCCGATGACCCACCATGCGGCGCTGTTGGTGGAGTGCGGGCAACACTGGTCGAAGATCAGCGTCGAGGTCGCCCGCCAGACGATGATCCGTTTCCTGGTAGCGACCGGATGCGCCGATCAAGGATTGATCGAAGACTGGCTTGGACCAGCTCCCCCGCCGGCCCAACGAGTGATCGAAGTAACCGCCCCGGTCACCGTCAAGAACGACACTTTCACATTCGTCGCGCCCTATATCGGCATGGAAGTCATCGCCAAGGCAGGCACTCTGTTGGCGATGGACGGCAATACGGCGATTCATACACCGCATGACAATTGCGTCCTGATCATGCCGTCGCGGCGCCTGAGCAGGGGACAGACAGCCGTGCGCCTGGGTCGTTTCGTTGACTGAGACCCCAAATCCCGAAGCCCCGCACACTCCCAGTCAATCTGAAACCCGCAAGCCGGCCAGCATGGCCGCCAACGCCGCGCCGGACGAAGAACGACAGGGCGGCGAGAAGCTAACGGTCGGGCATAAACACGGCTCGGTATTTTTGGCCATCGCCATCGGCATCGCCGGGGGCGGCGTGTTCGCGGTGCTAAAGCTCCCGCTGCCCTGGATGCTCGGCGCCATGGTCTTCGTCACCGTGGCGGCGGTTTCCGGCGCGCCCGTGCGCCTGCCCTATATGTTGCGGCAAAGCATGGTCGTGTTCATCGGCGCCATGCTCGGCAGTCAGTTCACCCCCGACCTCATCGATCGGGTCGGGCAATGGGTCGTGACCATCGGCGGCCTGTTGGTTTATGGCGCGTTGGCGGTAGCTCTGGTGCTGTACTACCTGAAAATGGTTGGCAACTACGACCCGGTTACCGCTTATTTCGCCGCAGCGCCGGGCGGTCTGAATGACATGACCCTTATTGGCCGGGACATGGGAGGCGATGACCGGGTGATCGCCCTGACCCATGCCTCGCGGGTCTTGCTGGTGGTGATGACCATCCCGATCATGTTTCGAATCTTCGGTGGCTATGAATCCCCGCCCGGCCTGTTGCCGCGTGGCCCCGGCTTCGACCT
>JAQBUJ010000577.1 GCA_027623845.1 Pseudomonadota bacterium | reverse complement strand
TCGCCTCTGTCGGCCAGACCGTTGCGCGGATGAAATCCAGCCTGCGCTCGTTCAGTCGCTACGTCCCGGCCGACCTGGTGCGCGAACTGCTGGCCTCCGGTCGTGAGGCCGAACTGGGCGGCGAGCGCCGCCGCCTGACCATTCATTTCTCCGATATCGCCGGTTTCACCTCGATTGCCGAGACCATGCCGCCGGAGCGGTTGGTCGAGGAACTGGGTGATTATTTCGGCACCATGCGAGAGGTGCTGCGCGCCCACCATGGCACCATCGATAAATATATGGGCGATGGTATCCTGGCTTTTTTCAATGCGCCGCGACTGGTGGACGATCACGAAATCGAGGCTTGCCGCGCCGCGCTGCGCGCCCAGGAGCAACTCGCGGCCGACCGCACGATGCGCACGGCGTCTGGTCGACCGGCATTCAGCGCCCGCATTGGTTTGGAAGTCGGCGAGGTCGTCGTCGGCAACATAGGCACGCCCGACCGTTTCGCCTACACGGTGATCGGTGACGCGGTGAATCTCGCAAGCCGGTTGGAAGGGTTGAATAAATTTTACGGCACCGAGATCATCGGCTCTGGAGACCTGCGGGCCGCCACCGGCGATCGCTTCGTCTGGCGCCAACTCGACCGCGTCGCCGTGGTCGGGCGCAACGCCGGCACCGACGTGCATGAATTGCTCGGCGAGGCCGGTGGTTTGAGCGATGACGAGACGGCCACCCGCGACGCCTATGAGGCGGCGTTGGCCGATTATTTCGCTGGCCGGTTCGCTGAGGCTGCTGTTCAGTTCGGCGAATTGGCGAGCGCGATACCGGATGACGTCGCCGCTCAAATCATGGCCCGGCGGGCCCGCAAACTCGAACGCCACCCGCCCGAAGGCGAATGGACGGGGATCTCTGTGCACGCGCAAAAATAGGGCTGTTTCAGGCATTGATTGAACCTGAGGGATAGTGAACCGCACCGGCAACCCCCGAGCGTTTCAGTCATTCCCTGTGAACAACGCATCAAGGCGTTACGCGTTTCACTACCGAGAGCAATGGCCCCAGGGAAAACGGGGGGCTCGCCTTGGCGTTAAAATAGCGGGTTGGGCACACTGCAGTAGAAATTGCAGAACTGTCTTGGTTGCGCTGTCGGTATACGAGGCGATACGCCATGGATCGACTGCGGCGAATTCAACCAGACGAAGAGAGTATTGGGTTCGTACCGAACAGTCTTAACATACTCAACCGAATCATCTCGGAAATGGCACCCCGGCAGTACGCTTTCCCGCAAGGCACGCCCCTGCTTCAAACGAAAGAGCAGTAGATCGCCGCCTTCGGACTCGTCTTCATCCCGCAGGTACAAAAGAGCGACGAGCAACTTGGTGGGATTGTCCACATGGGGCCCCCGCACGCTTGTCGCGGCCCCGGTCACCGGGGTGTTCGCGTCGATCGATGAAGAAAGCAGTACATGCGCCCCCGCGCCGCCGTCGAGCCCCTTGACCGCGACATTCAGCTTGTCGGCATTGGATAGGAATTTTTCCGCTTTCGGGTACATGGACTTTACGTGCTCGCCGAAAAGCTCAATGAGCGCGAAGAAGTGCTCCGTATCCGCGTGAGCGCTCAGGAAATCACGCCAAAGAGGCGTTACATATCTTGAGTTTTGCGCGTCGCCAATTGGCAAGGTCAAACGGACATTACTGCCGTCCGTGCTACCGGGAAAGTGTTGTAATTTGGGGAATTCCGCGAGGAGATCTTTGAACAATCCCGGGTCCAGCGCATTCCGTTTCACGATATGTGGAAATGGGTCGTCTTGGATCTCGGATTTGTCCAGGCTGGCGATTACAGACTTCATTCGGTTTTGGCCCGCATGGTGAGTGGCCTTGAGGAGATCAGCCAACATAATCGTTTTTGTCCGCGATTGCGACAGGCCGTGTCGAGACCCGTTCAAGGGTCGCGACATACGCATCAAGCACCGCGTATTCACCGTCTTGCCGGTTTGGTTCGATGAACCGCTCGATGAAAGCGTCGCGCTCTTCGCGTGGATAAAACGCGGCCGGGCCGTCCCTTGCGATGCGGTCCAGAGCCTCGAGGAGATCATCGCGGGACCTCATGTCTGTCGACGGCAGGAACGTGGCCATTGTCGTACGATTGCCGTGGCACCAGCTCAACTCAAGCACCGGCTTGTTCGTCGCCACCGCTTCCCAGGTCACGCTTGTGCCGAGGGCCAGGATGACATCGGCCCACTCGACCAGGGGACTGGATTCCAGCGCCGGCGGAACCGAGAACCATTCGGCGTCCCGTGCCGGAGCCTTGATGTTGGTCAGGATCTCCCGTTCGGCGGTTTCAATGAGTTGAAGATCCCAGCAGCCATTGCGCTGAACCAGACGATTGCGCCCGCCGCGCCTTGGGTGAGCCTTGACCGCCAAAGCGACGCCGGGCCGGGAAGCGAGAAGGCTCAAGACACGTTCCAACTCGCGCCAATCCACGATCTTCTCCGGCTTAGGGAGGAACAGGACTATCCGCATGCCCTGGGAATCCGGAAGCCCTTCGGCCGGGCGTAGCCACCGCCGTGATTGCCGCAGCCAGGCCTGACAATAGCGCGCGCTTCCGAGCACCGTGACATGGGGCCCCGTCGGCAACTCATATTTCACGATGGTGAAGTCGCTGGAGTGGACGGAAAGGTCATAAAGATCGGAGATTTGCCGTGCCGGCGACGGTGGCGCCGTCTGGTCGACCTGGGTGAGTTTGTTGGCGAACGCCTCCTCCCCATGTGGCAGGCAGACGAAGACGGCGCCGTGCCGCCGCGCCGCGCCGCCGATGACCCTGGCGATGACTTCGTTGCTCTTGTCGAAGACCACCACGCGCTCCGTTGCGCCGACCAACAGACCTTCAACCATCGCATTGATATCAAGATCTGCCGCCAGATCCAGCAAGCTGCGCACATGCACGCCGGGCATT
>JAQBUJ010000576.1 GCA_027623845.1 Pseudomonadota bacterium | reverse complement strand
CTGGGGTTGCGCCGAGTTTATCGCGGCCTCGGCCACACCGTCACCTTTTCCGGACAGGGTGAGCGCGCGGTACACCCGCCTTGGGGGCTGTTCGGCGGCCAACCCGGTGGCACCGGCTCCATCGCCTTGCAGCATGATGACGGCGCCCGAGAGGAACTGGCGATCAAGCCGGCGTCGCTTGAGGTTGGGCCGGATACCGCGGTCTGTATCGAAACGCCGGGCGCCGGCGGTTATGGCCCGCCCGGGGATCGCGACGCCAGTTCGCTGGAAGAAGACTATCGGGCGGGGAAATACACCGCTGATTTCATGCGCGAAACCTATGGGTATGAGGGACCCGGGAGATAGCGGCGATGGTCAGCGATCAAGCCGACGGTAGCGCCCTTCAAATGATCTCTGATTTCGTCCATCTTGCGTAAAACCAGCTTCGACAGGAGACCCAGCCATGGAAATCGGCGTGCAAATGATCTTCCAGAAATGGGGTTATGACGACGCGATGTCGGACAGTCAGATCTATGACGAGGAGATCCGTCTCGGCGTATTGGCCGACGCGCTTGGTTTCGATGCGCTATGGCCGGTGGAACATCATTTCGAAGATTATTCGTTTTGCCCCGATAACGCTCAGTTTCTCTCGTTCATGGCGGCGAAAACCAACCGGATCAAGTTGGGAACCGGGGCGGTGATCCTGCCGTGGAACCAGCCGCTAAGGGTTGCCGAGAAGATCGCCATGCTGGATGAGTTGTCCGGTGGCCGGGTGGTTTTCGGCATGGGGCGCGGTCTGTCGCGCCGGGAATACGAGGTCATGGGCATCGACATGGCGACCTCGCGGGATCGTTTTGACGAGGCCGCCGCGATGATCTTGAAAGCGCTTGAAACCGGATATGTCGAAGGCGAAGGGCCGTTTTATCCGCAGCCCCGCGCCCGGATCCGGCCGGCGCCGACCCGTTCGTTCCAGGGACGGGTTTCGGCGGTGGCGATGTCGCCGGACTCGCTGGAACAGGCAGCCAAGCTGGGGGTGCGGATGGTGGTGTTCAGCCAGAAGCCGATGGACAAGTTGGCGGTTGACGTCGATCGCTACCGCGCCTTGTTCGTCGAGAACCATCCGGCTGAGCCCGTGCCGGCGCCGATGGTCTGCGATTTCCTGTATTGCCACGGCGATCCGGCGCTGGCCGAGGAGCGGGCCCGTCGCTACATGTCGACCTATCTGACCAGCGTGCTGCACCACTATGAGTTGGCCAGCGACCATTACAAGGACGTCAAAGGCTACGAAATCTATGGCCGGCAGGCCGAAACGATCCAACGCATCGGCCCGGATGAGCTTTATGAGATGTACCTGACCGTCCAGGCCTGGGGCACGCCGGATCAGATCTTGGAGAAATATGCTGAGCGGCGGAAGCAACTCGGCGAATTCCACATCACCAGCTGCTTTCGCTTCGCTGGTATGCCCTATGAGGAAGCCGAAGCCAGCATGCGGCTTTACGCCAAGGAAGTGCTGCCGCAAGTCAGGCTCTGGGAACGTGAGGACGCGGCAGCATAGGGGGCGATGGTCAAACTCCGATGCTGTTGGTCACCCCCTTGGCTAATCCCTGACCAACCCCTGGGCCGATCCTCGGGCCCGCAGCCGCTCCGTCAGTAATTCCATCCGCTCGTTGCCCCAGAACAATTCACCATCCAACAGGAACGACGGCACACCGAAGACGCCGTGCAGATGCGCCTCCTCGACCAAGGTCTTGAATGCCTCGGCGCCGTCCCCGCCGAGATAGGCGGCGAACCCCTCTCGATCGCCGCCGCATTGGCCGAGGACCGAGGCCACCGCATCGGCGTTCTCGATGTCCAACTCACGTTTGAAGAATCGCTCGAAGGTCACATCGATATAGGCGTCGGCGATGCCGGCTTGCTTGGCATGCAACAGGCCGATCGAGGCGATCGTTGAGTCAAACAGCTTGCGCGGGCCGAGGATCGTCATGCCGCGTTGGTTGGCCAACCGGCGCACGTCCATGTAGGAATATTTGACCCGGCGCCATTGATGCTCGTTACGGGTATCGACGGCGCCCAGATAGTCGGCGATCGGCAGATTATAGGGACGCCAATCGATGGCCAGGTCGTAGGCGATCGCCATGGCCCGGATCGGCTTGACCGCCAGATAGGCATAGGGGCTCTTGAAGTCGATATAGGTGGGGATTTCCAAGCAAGTCATGTCCGTCGGACCATTCTGTTTTCTTGTGCTCAGGCCAGTGTCTCGCGGCGTAAGCGTATGCCGGCGGCCTCTCGGTCCCAGGTGTCCTGGGTAATGCCGGCCTCACGCAAGCCGGTTTTCTGCACCTTGGTGGTCGGCGTTTTCGGCAGCGCGTCGATGATGCGGATATAGCGCGGCACCATGAACTGGGCCATGCGCGGGATCAGAAAGTCGATCAGTTCGGCGGGATCGACGGTCTGGCCCGGCTTTGCCGCGAGCACCACCATCACCTCGTCCTCCCCATGCTCGCTGGGCACCGGGATGGCGGCGCATTCCTGGACCGCTGGATGGTCGTTCACCACCACCTCGACCTCGAAGGACGAAATGTTCTCGCCGCGCCGGCGGATTGCGTCCTTCAGGCGGTCGACGAAATAGTAATTCGCCTCAGCGTCGCGCCGGAAGGCATCGCCGGTGTGGAACCAACCATTGCGCCAGGCGCGGGCGGTGGCTTCCGGGTTCTTGTAATAGCCATGATTGATCGCCCACGGCATATCGGGTCGGATGATCAGCTCACCAACCGCGCCCTCGGCGACTTCGATGTCGTTCTCGTCGACAATTCTCAGTTGGTTCACCGGACGCGCTTGGCCGGCTAGGCCGGGCTCGCGTGGATTAGCCTGGGAGATAATCGGGGTATTGATCTCGGTCATGTTGAAGATGGTGTAGAGATCGGTGCCGAAGCGCTCGCGGAATATCACCGACTCC
>JAQBUJ010000575.1 GCA_027623845.1 Pseudomonadota bacterium | reverse complement strand
GCTGGCGCGCCGTCCTTGGGGAAGATAAAGCGGGTCATCGCCGCCTCAGCGCCGCCGACAACGCCGCGCGGCGCAAAGCGGCCTCGGTCACCGAACAGGAAGGCGGTTGCCTCGTGCTCCAGGACTTCAATCTCGTAGATAGCGCCCAGGCCGCCGCGATGTCTGCCCGGCCCGCCGGAATCGGGGCGCAGCGCCCATTGGGTGAACTTGACCGGATAGGCCGCCTCGAGGATTTCCAGCGGAGGGATCGTCGCGGTCGAGATCGGTGCGTTGCCGTGGTTCAACCCATCGCCCTCGGGATGGCCGCCATGACCGCCGCCAAAGAACGAGAACATCACCCAGCGTTGGCCGTTGTGCCGATATCCAGCCAGAGAAAGCGCATTGATGGTGCCATAGGCCGCCGCGTTGGTCCGCTCCGGCGTCGCTTCGGCCAGCGCCAGAAACACCAGATCGATCAACCTGAGGATGGTCTCGGTATAGCCACCGACCGGCTTCGGCGCGGTCACCGACAGGATCGAGGTCTCGGGAATAACGAACTCGATCGGCTCCAGCACCCCAGAATTAGCCGGCACCTCACGAAACACATGCTTCATCGCCACATAACAGGCCGCCACCGTGGTCGAGCGCGAGATGTTCACCGGTCCAAGACACGCCGGCGCCGAGCCGGTGAAATCCAAAACCATCGCCTCGCCGCAAACCCGGATCGCCAGCATCAGTTTCAGCGGCTCATCGACGATGCCGTCATTGTCCAGCCAGTCCTCGGCCCGATACACCCCGTCCGGCAGCGCGGCGATATGCGCCCGCATCAAGGTCGCGGCGCGCTGTTTCAGCTCTTCCATAGCGCCGCTAACCGTTGTGTCGCCATATTCGTCCAGTAATTCAACCAGCCGCATCACCCCCAGATCCAGCGCATTGATCTGACCGTTCAGATCACCGTAAAGACTGACCGGAAGCCGGGTATTGGCAAGCATGATATCAACGATGTCCTGGCGCATCCGGCCGCGCTCGAACAGCTTGACCGGCGGCATCATGAAGCCTTCCTGAAAGCTTTCGGTGGCGACCGGGTTGTAGTTGCCGGGCACGTTGCCGCCGACGTCGTGGTAATGGCCGACCGAGGCTAGATAACAGAACACCGCGCCGCCGCGATAAACCGGTCGGACCAACCGGAAATCCGAGAGATGGGTGCCGCCGTCATAGGGATCGTTGAAGATATAGACGTCGCCGTCGGCCATGTCGCCATCGCGCGCCGCCTTGGCGATCACCGCTTTGACGGCAAAGGACATGGCGCCGACGAAGATCGGCAGACCGGACTTGCCCTGAACCAGGGTGTCGCCGGTCTGCGGGTCATACAGCCCGTGGCTGGCGTCATGAGCCTCGGCGATGATCGGGTTGAAGGCGCTGCGGAACAGGGTCGCATCCATCTCGTCGGCGATCTGCTCCAGCCGACCGTTCAGCACTGCAAGCGTGACCGGATCAATCATCCCAGATCTTTCTTGGTTGAATCAGCCTGCTGCTCGGCCCTATGCGCCGGATCATAGCGCTCCCCTTTGGCCAGCATTTCCGGCGTGCCGATCAGGGCGTTGAAACCGGTAAAATCAAACATCCGGTTACGCCAGGCGGCGGTCGAGCCGGTCTCGCGCAGATTGGCCATGTATTCCTGCATCACAAAGGATATCGCCCGCACCGTGCCGCCGGGAAAAATCACCAACGAATAGCCGAGCGACTGCAGATCATCAGCGCCGGAAACCGGCGTGCGGCCGCCCTCGACCATATTGGCCAGGAGCGGCACCCGGCCGCTGAACCGCTGGTTCATCGCGATCATCTGGTCGCGGTCCTCCGGCGCCTCGATGAATAAGACGTCGGCGCCGGCCTCGTGATAACGCTCAGCCCGGTCCAGCGCCGCCTCGAACCCCTCGACGGCGATTGCATCGGTGCGGGCGATGATCACCGTGTCGGCGTCGCGCCGGGTATCGACCGCCGCCTTCAGCTTGCCGACCATCTCATCGGCGCTGACCAGGGATTTGCCAGCCAGATGGCCGCAGCGTTTCGGCAGATCCTGATCTTCCAGCTGGATCGCCGTGGCGCCGGCCCGTTCAAACTCGCGCACCGTGCGAATCACGTTCAGCGCATTGCCGTAACCGGTATCGCCGTCGACAATCAGATCAATATCGATACGTTCGCGAATCACCGTGATTGTATCGGCCACCTCGCGCATGCCGATCAGGCCGATATCCGGGCGGCCAAAGCGGGTATAGGCCAGCGAGGCTCCCGACAGATAGGCGCTCTCAAAGCCCGCCTGCTGCACCAAAAGCGCCGACAGAGCGTCGTAAACCCCCGGCGCGACAACAATATTATCGCCGCCAAGCCGCACGCCCAGCCGGTTCGGTTTCGCCTGGATTTCAACCATTATCGCCCTCGTTGAATTCAGCCCCGTCGATCCGGGCGCGATTGTCGTCGGATGCTCAGGATTTGGCAACAGCCGCCCAGGGGAGCCTCGCTGGTGGCGCGCCGGCCGCCGCCAAAACACCTGTTTCTTCACCACAATGTGTTATTCTTCAGGCCATGAAAACCGTTCACCCGGACATCGAATGGCAAGCCACGATGCTCGCCGCCAAGGTCTTGAAGCGGGCCATGAGCCTGCAGGCCGCGGCAAGCGAACTCGATGATTGGCAGTGCGAAGCCGGCATCGATGAAAAGCACCGCGCGGTCAACTCGCGGACCCTGATCGTCACGCACGCGTTGAACAGCCTGATCAAGCGGGGATATTGATCCCGCGCCCGTCTAGATCTCCCACCCGTTGACACGCTCCCGGCCCGCGCCTAGAAACACCTCTGATCGCCATGCGGCGCCGACGAGACCGGGTGCTGCATGCCGCTCCAGCGGAGGGGTGGCCGAGAGGCTGAAGGCGGCGGTTTGCTAAACCGTTATACTGGGAAA
>JAQBUJ010000574.1 GCA_027623845.1 Pseudomonadota bacterium | reverse complement strand
CACGGCGGCGGGCGGCGGCATCGGACGCCAGACAGTAAAGCTGTTCTCCGAGGCCGGCGCGAAGATCTATATCTGCGACATCGACGAAGAGGGCCTCAGCGCCACCATCGCCGGACATGACAATGTCGATGGCATGGTCGCCGATGTCTCCGACCCGGCAGCCTTCGACACCTTGTTCGAGCGGGCCGATGCCTATCTCGGCGGCCTCGACTTCATGATCAACAACGCCGGGACCGCCGGTCCGACCGCCCCAATCGAAGAGGTCACCCTCGAGGATTGGCAGGCCTGCCTGAACGTCAACCTGACCAGCGCGTTTTTGGGCACCCAGCACGCCATTCCGCGGATCAAGGACGCCGGCGGCGGCGGCATCGTCAACCTCTCCTCGGCGGCTGGTAAGTTCGGCTTCGCGCTCCGCAGCCCCTATGTCGCCTCAAAATGGGCGATTGTCGGGCTGACCCGCACCACGGCCCTGGAAGTCGGGCCGTTGGGCATCCGCTGTCACTGTATCCAACCCGGCCCGGTCGAGGGGGACCGGATCAATCGGGTGATCCGCGCCAAGGCGGCGGCCGAGGGCGTCTCGGAAAACCAAACCCGCGATGAGATGGTCTCGATCACCTCATTGCGCACCTTCATCCCACCAACCCATATCGCTGGAATGATCCGCTATCTTTGCTCGGATATCGGCAGCACCATCACCGGCCAGGCAATCAGCGTCGATGGCGGGCTCGAAGGCATGGGCGGCTAAAGCCGCTTCGTTGCCAGATTTTCGCACATCTGACACACTCTTCGCATAGGAGCCACAAAGGTCGATAGCGGAGCGCGCCATGTCCCATGAAATCAAGCAATTGATGGCCAAAGCGAGCAACAAAGCCGAAGCCTACGAGCTTTCCGAAAACATACCGATTAATCCATCGACCACGGCGACGATGGGCGATGTGATCAACCAGCGCTACGCACGGCGATCGGTCTTGCGCGGCGCGCTGGCGGTTTCGGCGATTGGCGCTATAGCAGGACCCGCAGCGCTGCTCAGCGCGCGTCAGGCGCAGGCCGCGACACCGCGCGTCTCGTTCTCGGAAATCGAACATGGCGCCGACGGCACCCACCATGTCGCCGAGGGATACAACGCCGATATTTTGATCCGTTGGGGCGACCCGGTGGTCCCCGGTGCACCGGACTTCGACCCGTACAACCAGACCTCCTGGGCCCAAGAGCAACAATTTGGCTACAACAACGACTATCTCGGCTATCTGCCGCTGCCGATGGGCTCCGACAACAGCGACCATGGGCTGTTGTTCGTCAATCACGAGTACACCAACGAGGAACTGATGTTCCCCGGCCTCGGCAAGCAGGACCGCAAAGCCAATTTCGCGGGCATGACCCAGGAACTGATCGATATCGAGATGTCGGCGCATGGCGGCTCAGTCCTCGAGATCAAGAAACAGACCGGCAAATGGAAGGTCGTCAAGGGCAGCAGCTATGCTCGGCGCATCACCACACGGACCACGAAGATGGTGCTGTCGGGACCGGCAGCCGGCGACGACGCGATGAAGACCGCGGCCGATCCGACCGGCAGACATGTCACCGGTATGCTCAACAACTGCGCCGGCGGCACCACGCCCTGGGGCACGGTCCTAACCGGCGAGGAAAATATCCGCGGCTATTTCTGGACCGATGGCGATAAAAAGAAGGTCGCCGCGCATTACAAGCGTTATGGCATTCCGGGCAAATGGTACGCCTGGGGCAAGTATCATGACCGTTTCAATATCGACAAGGAAGCGAATGAGTCGAACCGTTTCGGCTATATCGTCGAGATCGATCCGCATGATCCGAACTCGGTGCCGATCAAGCGCACGGCGCTTGGCCGTTTCGCCCATGAGGGCGCCAATGTCATCATCAACGCTGACGGTCGGGTGGTCGCTTACACCGGCGACGACGCCCGTTTCGAATATCTGTACAAATTCGTCAGCGCCAGCAGCTACGACCCCAAGGATCGCGCCGGCAATATGCGCCTGCTGGACGAAGGCACGCTTTACGTCGCGCGCTTTGATGCCGATGGCAGTCTGACCTGGCTGCCGCTGGTGCACGGCCAGGGTAAACTCACCACGGCGAACGGTTTTGTCTCGCAGGCGGATATCTGTATCCGTACCCGCCAGGCCGCCGACAGGGTCGGCGCGACGCCAATGGACCGTCCTGAGGATGTCGAGCCGAACCCGAAGAACGGCAAGGTCTATGTCATGCTGACCAACAACTCCAAGCGCAAGGCAGACCAGGTCGACGCAGCCAATCCTCGGGCCAAGAATAACTTCGGCCATATCGTCGAGATCACCCCGGATGGCGGCAATCACGCCTCGACCTCGGCAAAATGGGAAATTCTGCTCAAGGCCGGGGACCCTTCGGTTGCCGAGGTTGGCGCGATGTATCATCCGGACACCTCATCGAATGGCTGGTTCGCCTCGCCGGACAACTGCGCCATCGATGGTCAGGGCCGACTCTGGGTCAGCACCGATCAAGGCAAAAGCTGGGGCAAAACCAAAACCGCCGATGGCCTCTACGCTGTCGAGACCGATGGAGCGCTCAGGGGCTATTCGCGGATGTTCTTCCGCACCCCGGTCGGAGCCGAGCTTTGCGGGCCGGTATTCACCCCGGACGACCAGTCCCTGTTCCTGGCGGTCCAGCATCCGGCGGCGGACGGAACCAAGGACTATAAAGGTTTTGAGCGCAACTCGACCTTCGAGGACCCGGCCACCCGCTGGCCCGATTTCGACGACAAGATGCCGGTCCGGCCAAGCGTCGTCGTGGTAACGAAAAAAGGTGGCGGCCTTATCGGGGGGTAACGTCGCGGCGGACCGAAAACAGAGCCCGATGGCCCGCGCCCGCAGGTAAGCGGCGCGGGCCTCGCGGTTTTGACGGACCGTTTACTCTGGCGAGCGCCCATGAGGTTTCTTGTCAC
>JAQBUJ010000573.1 GCA_027623845.1 Pseudomonadota bacterium | reverse complement strand
TGGTTGCTTGCCGCCCTAAGCGCGCGGGCCCCCGGTCTTGCCTGGATCGCCGAGGCCGGCAATGGCTTTTGCCTTGGTCGCGATGGCCGTAGCGCCTGGCAAATCGGGCCGGTGGTGGCTGAGGATGAGGTCACCGCGATTGCGCTGATCCGGGCCGCCCTGGCCCAAAAAGCGATGGGCGAGGGTTCCGGTCCAATGACTCTGGACGTGCCGGATCATCATACCGGGCTTGTCGATTGGCTCGCCAAGGCGGGTTTCCAGGCTGAACGGCCCTATACCCGGATGTTGCTCGACCATGACCGACCGCTTGACGACCCCGGACGGGTCTTTGCCATCACCGGTCCGGAGCTTGGATGAGCTTGGCCTTGCGATGGTCTCCAGCGTAGACTTATCGGGGCTCAGCGTAGATTTATCAGGGCCGGGGAATGGGAAAGGGGCGCGATCGATGCCGCTGCACCGCGATAGCTTACCAACCGACGTCGCCGCCGCATTGCGGCGCGGCGTGGTCATTCCGGCGCATCCACTGGCGCTCGACAAGAACCGGCGGCTCGACGAGCGGCGCCAGCGGGCGCTCAGCCGCTACTATATCGACGCTGGCGCTGGTGGGTTGGCGGTGGGTGTGCACACCACGCAATTCGCCATCCGCGATGTCGGATTGTACGAGCCGGTGCTTCGTCTGGCGGCTGAGGAAATGGATGCGCGGCCGGATCTGCCGCTGATCAGGATCGCCGGTCTGTGCGGGCATACGGACCAGGCTTTGGCCGAGGCCGGGACCGCGCTTGGGCTTGGCTATCACGCCGGGTTGCTCAGCCTGGCCGCTTACGCCGACGCCGATGACGACACCATCGTCGCGCATTGCCGGGCGGTCGCTGAAGAGATTCCGCTGGTCGGCTTTTACCTGCAACCGGCGGTCGGCGGGCGGGTGCTATCGGCTGGGTTCTGGCGCCGGTTCGCCGAGATCGACAATGTCGTCGCCATCAAGATCGCGCCGTTTAATCGCTATCGAACCCTCGACGTTATTCGCGGCGTGGTCGAGGCTGGCGCCGAGGATCGGATCGCGCTTTATACCGGCAATGACGACCATATCGTCGCCGATCTGCTGACTCCCTTCGCCATCCACCGCAGCGGCGAGGCGATCAAGCTGCGCATCGTTGGCGGTTTGCTCGGCCATTGGTGCGTTTGGACCGCCTCGGCCGTGCGTTTGCTGGAGCAATGCCATGCAGCGGTAGCGGCGGGGGTGATCGATCCGGCGCTTTTGGCCGAGGACGCGCGGGTGACCGACAGCAACGCCGCCTTCTTCGACGCGGCCAATGAGTTTAGCGGCTGTATCGCCGGCTGCCATGAGGTGCTGCGACGCCAGGGCCTGTTGGAAGCAATCACCCTGCTGGATGCCGAAGAGGCTCTCAGCCCCGGTCAGGCCGAGGAAATTGATCGGGTTTGCGCCGCCTATCCCGATCTTGCCGATGATGACTTCGTGGCCAAGAACCTAACCCGTTGGCTTGCGCCTGCACCACCGGAAAAAATGTCTGTAACGCGCCGAATGCCCGATAAACCTGCGACCGATAAAGTCGCCTGAGCGTGCGCAAACCGTCGTTCAATCAGCTGGCTTTGGCGCCCGCCGGGGCCAAAGTGGAGCGGCGCGACGACGGGACCATTGTGCTGTCCTCGCCGATCGCCATGCCGGCCCCGCCGCGTTCAATCGGCGTCTGGCTGGAGGATTGGGCGCGCCGAACGCCGGAGGCGACCTTTCTGGCCGAACGCCGGGCGGACGGCGTCGGCGAATGGCGGCGGCTATCCTATCGCCAGGCCTTGGCCTCGGCGCGGGCGCTGGGGCAAGGCTTGCTGGACCGCAAGCTCGGCCCGGCGCGGCCGGTGATGTTTCTGTCCGACAATAGTATCGCCCAGGCATTGCTTACCCTGGCCGGGTTGCATGTCGGGGTGCCGGTGGTTCCGGTCTCGCCGGCCTATTCCCTGCTATCCCAGGATTTCGCCAAACTTCGCCATATCCTTGGGCTGACCATGCCGGGTTTGGTTTTCGCCGAGCAGGGCGGCCCCTTCGAGCGGGCGTTGCAGGAGGTGGATTTCGGGGCGGCGGAGATTGTCGTGGCCGGCGATCCGCCGCCCGGCGCAACCCGCCTCGATGACATGCTGGCGGTCACCCCGACCGATGATGTGGACCGTGCCTTCGCCGCTGTCGGCCCTGAAACCATCGGCAAGATTCTGTTCACCTCCGGCTCGACCGGCGCGCCGAAAGGGGTGATCAACAATCAATTGATGATGACCATCAACCAAGAGCAGATCGCGGCGGTCTGGCCGTTTCTCGACCACCGCCGACCGGTGATGGTCGACTGGCTGCCCTGGAGCCATACCTTTGGCGGCAACCATGATTTCAACAAGATCCTGCGCAATGGCGGCTGCTTGTATATCGATGCCGGTAAGCCGGCGCCGGGCCGGTTCGAGCCGTCGGTGCGCAACCTCCGGGAGATCGCGCCGACCCTGGCCTATAACGTGCCCCGCGGTTTTGAGATGCTGATCCCCTATCTGGAGGCGGATAGCGATTTTCGCGACCACTATTTCAGCGAGTTGGACGTGATCTTTTATGCCGGCGCCTCCCTGCCGCCGCATCTATGGGGGCGGCTGGAGGATCTGGCGGTGGCGGCGCGCGGCGAACGGGTGCGGATGTTCTCTTCCTGGGGGACGACGGAAACCGCGCCGGCGGCGACCCGAGTGTATTACACGATCGAGCAGGCCGGGGTGATCGGTCTGCCGCTGCCAGGCACCGAGCTTAAGCTGATCCCGCATGGCGATAGTTTCGAAATCCGGGCGCGTGGCCCGAACATCACGCCGGGCTATTGGAAGAGCGCGGCTCTGACCAAGACCGCTTTCGATGCTGAGGGATATTACATCGCCGGCGACGCGGTGCGGCTTGAGGATCCGGACGACCCGGCCA
>JAQBUJ010000572.1 GCA_027623845.1 Pseudomonadota bacterium | reverse complement strand
CTCAAGTTTTAGGGACTGTCCATGGGCAGGGTGGCGGCGGGATTGACGAGACCCTATGGCCGAACGCTAACCGGGCGTCCGACCGAACAGCATGTCCTTGGCGGCCAGCACCGCCCCGCCGACAATCGCCAGACACGCCAGCCAGACCACCGGGGTCGCCAAGCTGTCGCCAAAGCTGATCAACAACAACGTCGAGAGCAGCGGGGCCGCATAGGAGAACGCGCCCAATACCTTGATATTGCCGCGCTTCACCCCGATGTCCCAGACGAAGAACGCCGCCCCGACCGGCCCCAAGCCGAGCAGAACCACGCCGAGCCAGATCACCGGGTCGACCGGCCAAACCGGCGTCTCGAAGACGGCGCTGGCGATCCCGCCCAGCACCGCCGTGGCGCCGCAAAACCAGCCCACCGTGTCGGTCGGCACATCGCCGAAGCGCCGCGAGAGCACCGAATAGCTGGACCAGGTGAGCGCGCAGGCGATCGCCGCCAGATAACCGGTCTGGTATTCGGCCTTGAAGCTGACCGCGCCGCCATCGGTCACCAGCAACACCGTGCCGGCCAGATGGAACCAGCGCAGCCGCTCTCCCGGCAGCAACGCCGAGAACAACACGATCAACAGCGGCCAGAGATAGGCGATCAGGCTGGCCTCGACCGCCGGGGCGTTCTTCAGGGCCAGGAAATAGAACGCGTGATAGCCGAACAGACCGCCAACGCCAAACCCCCAAATCTTGAGTGGTTGGCGCGCATGACCGAATGGGTTCTCCCGCCGGATGATCCATTTCCCCAAGGCGAGCGCAAAGGCGATGGCGAAGGTGATCGCCACCATCTGAAACGGCGGCATCGCCCCGGTCCAGGTGGTGAACAACGCCAAAGCGCCCCACAGCAGCACGGCGATCGCGCCGATTAACGTGGCTCGGGTTTCGGTCATCCGCTCCGCTCGGCTAAACCGCCCCCACTCAGACGGGCGCCGTTCAAATTCCCGCCCGAACCGCCGCCACCCATCGCGAGGTCAGGCTGATCTTCGCCGCGTCAAGCGGCTGGGCCTGGGAGGAGACTTTGGCGATCACCAAGTCGCGCTTGGCGTCGACGAACAGGTTCTGGCCGTGCACGCCGACCCCGAACAGCATCGGGCCCTCGGTCGCGGAAGCCGAACGCTCGATATACCATTTGGAGCGATAATGGATGTCGATCCCCGGGAAGTACGGCGCGAAACCGCCGGCCTTCCAGGCCGCCGCATCGCCATTGCCGGCGATATCGGCGATCCAGGCGGCGGGCACGATCTGTTTGCCGTCCCGCGCCCCGTCCTGGATCACAAGCTGGCCAACCCGCGCCAGATCGCGCACCGTCGCGCACATCCCGCCAGCTACCCTGGGGGCGCCGAAACGGTCGACGGTGATGTAGGCCGGACGGCTGGCCCCCATCGGCTGCCAGAGCAGCTCGCTCAACAGATCCGCATAGCGTGCGCCCGCCGCCCGCTCGATCGCCCAGCCCAACAGGTCGGTGTTCGGCGAGACATAGTGGAAGCTGCGGCCATGCGGCCCGTCCCGCTCGGTCAGATTGGCGTAGAACGAGCGTAGGTCGCTGGGCGCCTCGCCCAGCTCCAGCGGGTTCCAGTTGGTCGCTTTGCGGTACTGGACGATGGTGCCGGAGGTGGCGAGATAGTCCTCGTCGAAATCAATGCCGGCGCGCATATCAAGCAAATGCCGCAGCGTGGCGCCGGCATAGGCGGTATCGGCGACCTCGGGAATGATGTCGGTGACCAATCGGTCCGGGTCAAGCACGCCGCGCTGCGCCAGGATCCCGAACAGCAGGCCGAGCATCGATTTCGAGACCGACATCAGGATATGCGGCGACCCGGCGCTCATCCCGTTGGCATAGCTCTCATGGATGATCCGTCCGGATTTCAGGATCACCAGCCCGTCGGTATCGGTGGCGGCCAAAAAGCCGGCGAGGTCCAGGGCCTTGCCGGCGTCATCGGCGACCGTGAGACCGGAGAGATCCTCCGGCGTCTCGGCAAGCGGCGCGACTTTATCCGGGTCATTGGCGATCTCCGCCGAGGCGACGATCTCGCGGACATGGTGAAAAGCCCATTTGTTGAACGGCTCGGTGCGCCAATTCGCCAGGGTGACCTGATTTTCGGGGCGGGCTGGGAAATCCGTCATCATGAGCTGGTTCGCTTCATCTTTGTCCAGAGGCGCCGATAGAGGCCCCGAACTTTCACGACCGGCGATGGCGTTGTCAAACCACGTCGTTCAAAACCAATCTTTAAAGAACGGAAGTTTCTTGGTGATATAGCCAATTGGATCAGTAACCGTTTCCACCACGCCGCCGGCAATTCCGATCACATCAAGCGCGATCAAGGTCACGGCAATGATCAGCGAGACCAAAACAATGGTTATGCAAATGATTGACACTATTTTAACTTTGCCGCGCGAGGTGATCGGACCATCACTGATAAAATAGTCCCTGCGCCAACCGGCGTTCACCCTGATGACCTGCTCGGCGCCATCTTTGGTAAGGGCCAAGGTACCGACCGTGTCGCCATCCCTGACCCAGCCCTTCGCCTTCCAATCCCGAACAATGAAATTAACAAATACGCCAACGTGCCTTCGGTCTTCATCTTTGAGGGACCGGAACACCACGAACTTCAAAACGTGCAGGTCCGCCTGATCAAATCGTTTCTTGTTTAATCTATCGTAAAATAGAAAACTAAAGAGACTGTCGGTATATTTTTTCTTGTTTCGACTCTCTTTTTCGCAAATGTCGAAATTTTTAACCTTATGACGTTTCCGCAACCCGGCGATGACGTTCAGAATCGGCTTAAAATTGAGGATTGGTCGAATTTTGGATGGGTCTACCGTCTCCATGATCAGGTCTCGCCAAATCCGTTGAGTGGCTTATCCCTTTTATGCCGGTGACGCGATATGTTGATGGCTGACGAAAATTGGAAAGCGATTG
>JAQBUJ010000571.1 GCA_027623845.1 Pseudomonadota bacterium | reverse complement strand
CCCGACGGCCAGCGACGGGTCTCTATTGAGGACTTCATCACCGGCCCCTATGCAACGGCGCTGACCAAGGCTGAGATCCTGGTCGCGGTCGAGGTAGCCAAGCCCGACCCGGACGCGCGTTGGGGCTATTGGAAATTCGCCCGCCAGGTCGGCGAGTTCGCCAAGGCCAGCGCCGCCGTCTTTGTCGATCCGGCAAGCGGCACGAGGCGCTGTGTGATCGGCGCGTTAGGTCGCCAGCCATTGGTATTGTCCAACCCCGACGCCGTGCTCGCCGGCACGCTAACGCCGGGCGACGCCTTGGCCGAGGCCCTGCCCGACCGACCCCGATCATCGCTTGGGCTGCATGGCGTGGCGCTGACCCGCGCGCTGGCGCTCGTTGCCCCTGGGCCGACTAACCGAGCCGACGAGGTGGCGGGATGAGCGGAACCGAGATCAATCTGCTGCTGAATGGCAAGCCGGTCAGCAAAGCGGCTGAGCCAAGAACCCATCTCGCCGATTTCCTCCGCGAGGATCTGCTGCTGACCGGCACCCATCTGGGATGCGAGCAGGGCGTCTGCGGCGCTTGCACGGTGTTTGTCGATGGCCGTCCGACCCGCGCCTGCATCACCTTGGCGATCGCCTGTGACGCCTCGGATGTCCGCACGGTCGAAGGCTTCGAGGTCGACCCCTTGATGGTTCGTATCCGCGACGCCTTCACCCGGCATCACGGATTGCAATGCGGCTTTTGCACCCCCGGCATGTTGACCACGGCCTATGACATCATCCGCCGGGTCCCCGGCGCCGATGCGACCCGCATCCGCCGCGAGCTATCCGGCAACCTGTGCCGCTGTACCGGCTATGCCGGCATCGTCGCGGCGATTGAAGACGTGTTGGCCAATGAGCCACCGATCGCCCCTCTGCAACCAATGCTCCGAGCCAAACCAAAAGAGGTTAAACCCGTCCTGAGCGGTTCCGACGCGGCCCCGACGCGGCGCGATACCGATGGCGCCACTCAGCAACCCGGGACCACCGGCGCCGCGCTGCCTGATCCGGCGTCATTTGCCGATGCCCTGCACCTGACCCAGAGCCTGACGCTTCACACAGCGGCCAGCGACGCTTGGGCGATCCTCTCGGACCCCGCGCGGATCGTCTCATGCGTCCCCGGCGCCAGTCTGGATGGACCGGCCAAGGGGGAAATCATCGAAGGCCAATGCGTCGTGGCGCTCGGCCCGATCAAGGCGACATTCCGGGGCAGCGGGTCCATCCAGGTCGACCACACCAACAAGACAGGCAAACTTATCGGTACCGGTCGCGACACGGTCAGCCGCACTAAGCTGGACGGTATGCTGGTGTTTGCAGTGCAGGAAACCGGCCCCGACAGCTGCCGGCTCGACTTGGATATGCGCTACCGGTTGAACGGTCCACTGTCGCAGTTCGGCAGGCCTGAACTGGTCGCGGAGATCGCTGAACGGCTGCTGCAGGAGGTCGGCGCGGCGATTGAGCGGCGGGTCCAGGGAGGCAACGACGATGCGCCGGCGCCGATAGCCTTGAACGGCCTGTCGCTGCTGGCCCGATCGATCAAGGCGATGATTTTACGGTTTCTTGGGCGGGGCTAATGGATACAATCTGACGCTTGGCACCGGTGGGACAAGCAGTCTTGCTATACTATATATTTCGTCCGAGGTTGACCCAAACCTGCCTTTTAGCAACGCTGATCGGGCATTCGCGGAGACCGCACATATTAGCCGTTTGCGTCGGCGCTCATTTCGGCAATCCGGCCTCGTCCAGGGCCTCAATGAAACTCTTATTCGCCTCGGGTGAAGCGGGGAAAATTAGGTCCATCTTTTTACGGATATCGCGTAATGAACTCGCCGGTGCGTGTGCCAAAAGATCGGCGACGGCGATAGCCGTCTCGTCATGCCTTCCGAGTTTGACCAAAGCGGCGACGGCAAAAAGAAAAGATTCAGTCAGTGGATTTGATTTGTGGCTCGCGCGTTGTGCCCACTCAAAGGCCTCTTCATACCGCTCGGCATGGAACAGCATCGAACATCCATAGGCCAGAAACGCGGCGGAAAACATGTCGCGCGGGCTGATCCGGATCGCGTGGCTAACGTGGACGATGGCGTCATGGGGACGTCCCGCTCGACCCAAAACGAAGCCGTGGATGTAGTGCACCATGGATGAATTTGGATTAAGATTAATGGCTTCCTGGGCCCGTGAAATCGCGAGCTCGTCGCGGCCAAGCAAGCTTTGCACCCTACTATCGACCCAAAGGCAGGTTGGATCCCGATCGTCTAGATTGACACCGATACGTGCCTTTTCTCGCGCCTGGGATAGGAGACTTTTCTCGTCCAGAGAGTGATGCATCAAGAGACGAGCACGGGCGTCGGCCCCTATCGCGAATGCCGGCGCGAAGCTGGGATCAAGTTCATTCACGGTATCAAACTGCTGGACCGCCGACCTAAGGCTATCCGCCGTGGCCGTGTAATAGGCCGACAGGCCGCGCTGATAATGATCCCAGGCATCCAAGCTATCGGGAGGTTTTCGGTGTGCACGATCGCGCTCGACCTCGTCGATTTCTGGAGCGATCGCGGCGACGATCGCCTCCGTAACCTCGTCCTGGACCGCGAAGATATCCTCGAGATCACGGTCATAGCGTTCGGCCCACAAATGGTTCCCGGTTTCGGCGTCCACCAGCTGCCCGGTTATCCGAATGCGATTGCCGCCGCGGCGCACGCTTCCTTCCATGACGTATCTAACGCCCAAGTCGTTGGCGACGTCTCGGACGTTTGGTGACTGGCCTTTGTATGAAAATATTGAATTGCGGGCGATCACGATCAGCGAACGAAAGCGGGAGAGGCCGGTAATGATGTCCTCGGTCAGACCATCGACGAAATACTCTTGCTCCGGGTCGCCAGACATATTGACCGGGATTCTCCATATGAGGTCCTCCCAACCCAAAAAGTGTGCCTCGGATCGGCATCATATGCAA
>JAQBUJ010000570.1 GCA_027623845.1 Pseudomonadota bacterium | reverse complement strand
CCAAAAGCGGGACTATCCCGCCTCTACCGTGGAAGACTTTTGCACCGCCCATTACAGTGGCGGGCGCCACCCGCCGCGCAAGGACAGCGCGATCGGTCGTTTGGTCTTCCACAGTCGGCGCAATCGGGTTCCCGGGAACAGCGCGACCATGATGGCCAGATGAAAGACGTAACGACCCCAAACGATGATTGGCACCGGCAGATCCTCGGCGCCGTACTTGGCCAGCATGTCCATTGTCACAAACATGAAGCCAGACACCAGCATCAGCACGATACCGAGCATCGGCCTGCTGTCGGGATGCCGCCGATCCACGACGGCCGACGCCACTGTGTCTCGCTCGTGGTTCATGTGTCTCCCTATCCGATCCCTGTCCGGTCGGTGGTCTGGACATCCGGTGTCGGATGCCTATCACGTCGATTTCGACAACGTTGCGCGCAGCACTTCATTTACCCCATAGGCCGTCGCTGACAGCCTTCAGGGTGTGCGCGGCCGGCTTCGCCGAGGCCGATGTCGTCGCCATCATGGGCGGCAACCGGCTCGACTTCTTCGAACGCTCCTTCGGTCTCGCTTGATCTTCAGGCCCGCCCCTACGTTAGGAAAGCGGCGGACGCCCAATCGACCTTAGATCCGCCTCGAACGCGGCGCCGATGCGGAGCGCCATGGCTTCGTCATGCGCCCGCGCCATGATCTGCAACGATCCGGGAAGGCCGCTTGGGGTCAAGCCGTTGGGCAGGCTCAGCGCGCACATGGCGAGATAGTTGGCGGGCCGGGTCAGCAGGGCGGGAGTCTCTGCCTGATCGACCCCGGCGATCGGCAGCGCGGCGGTGGCAATGGTCGGCATCAGCACCGCCGACAGGCCGCGCATCCTCTCGATATTCGCCGCCTGATCCACAAGCCGCTTGCGCAGGGTGGCGATATAGTCCTGCGCTTTGATATCGCGCCCGCCAAGCACGCGCGGACGCACATCCTCATCCATCGGCGCGGACAGATCCTCAAACAATGCGCCGTGGTGATAGTAGGCCTCGGACGCGCTGATGATGCTGCCACCGGTTTGCATGTCTTCATAGACTATCGACGGCTCAAAGACCGTTATCTCCGCCCCAAGCGCGCGAAGACGCTCAAGAGAGGCGTCGTAGAGTTCCAGGATATCAGCATCGATCAATTCCCGCGTCGCCGGGTCGAGAGAGCCAAGTCGCAAACCCTTTACTCCGGCGTCGAGTTGAGCGAACAGGCCGTCGCGGTTCGCCAGATCCGCGTCGGTTTCGGCCGGATGGCGGCCATCCATGGTCTCGAACATGACGATGGCGTCGGCGACGGAGCGCGCCATCGGTCCCGGCGTGTCGAGGGTGTGCGACAGCGGCACGATGCCATCGGTGGGTAGCCGCCCCTCGGTGACTTTCAGGCCGACGATGCCGCACCAGGCGGCGGGCAGGCGAACGGACCCGCCAGTATCCGTGCCGACGCCGCAAGCCGTCAGACCGGCCGCCACCGATACGCCGGTGCCGCTGGAAGAACCGCCGGGGGTGCGCGGCACGTCCGCGTCCCACGGGTTCCAGGGGGTGCCCATGCGTTGGTTGGTGCCCCAACCGCCCATGGCGATCTCGACCGTCTTGGTCTTGCCCAGCAATACGCCGCCGCCGGCTAGCAGACGCTTGGCGATGGTGGCTGTCGTGGGAGAAATCCGGTCCGCCTTGGCCGCCGAACCGGCGGTGGTGATGCGGCCCTCGAGGTCGACGATGTCTTTCAGCACGAACGGCACGCCGTGGAACGGCCCGATGCGGTGGCCGCTGACGATTGCCTTGTCTGCCGCATCCGCCGCTTGGCGCGCATCATCAGCATAGATCACCTGGAAGGCGTTGAGCTTGACGTTCAGGCGCTCGATCCGATCCAACAAGGCGCCCACGACCTGGCTAGGTGCTGTGTCGCCATTTGCGTAGGCTCGCGACAGTTCCGCAACGCCCGCAAAGCCCCAATCGCTCATCGTCAACTCCCTGGTTTTCGGTTCCGGGAATTCATAGCATGTTTTTTTCGTAAGACGGTCCTACCTCAATCCGCAGGCTAATCCGACATTTCCCAGATGACCTCCTCTAATCGCCGAAAACGGACAAGGTCGCATGGCTGGCAGCGCTGGTGCTAAAGGTCACATCGCACGGCGGATCGACAAACTTGCCCGCGAAGAGGTCGGCGAAGGATACGAGCTGCATTTCCGCGAAGCCAAATGCTTCCTCCACCTTCTCGGTAACGGCCTCGGTAACGGCACGGAACTCAGGTTCGTAGACGCAGCCCCGCAGAACCGGCGTGACCTCGATTTTGACCTGCACATTGTCGGTGCGGACGATCAGCTTGTTGACCGTGCCGTTATGGGGAAGGGTCCTTTTTCGGATCCGGCTCCGGGGAATGCCGCGCGCAATGGCCTCGGCGATTCGAGTCATCGTGCTGTCGATGTAGCGCAAGGATGTTTCGCGAGCCGCAACGAGCAAATACGCTAAATCAATGTCCACGGATAGGCGGGGCAGATCACGGATGAACAGGTTGATCGCGGTGCCGCCCGTTGCGGATCACGAGCCGAACTCAAACGATAGACCTGCACTTGTCGCACCTTTCATTTCAGTCGGCGTCCTCTAGTCTAAGGTCGGGATGTGAGGCTTGGAGATCCGAGTTTGAAAGCGTCTCTTTTTCCCCGTTTAACAAGGTCAAGCCTTTGATCGCATCGAGGGACGGATGCCACGAAAGGTGCAACAAATGACTATCTCTCGGCGTCAGAGGACCCCGCTCCGCCGGTGGCATCAAGGGACGGGATCACGGCGCCGGCCGCCGCATTCTTCTCCGCATCACTAAGAGGACGGCCATCGTCGCTCGCCACGCGCACCGTGACCTCTCGATGGGCGAATTTGATGCCCTGCTGGGCGAAGAGCTCCTGGATCCGAGCGTAGACCAGTTTGCGGACCATGAACTGATCGCCGGGCTTGGTCATGAATTTC
>JAQBUJ010000569.1 GCA_027623845.1 Pseudomonadota bacterium | reverse complement strand
GACGTCCCCGAGCCTCTCCGGGCGATCCGCGTCGCCGGCGTGCGCGAGGTCTTCGAGGAAGCCAATATCCTGTTCGCGCGGGAAAGCGGCGCAACCGATCTGATCTCTGAAGACCGCGCCAAGGCGCTGAGTTTGAAATACCGCCAGCCGCTGCTGGATCACGAGGTCACCTTGCACGACATCGCCGAGGCCGAGGATCTACAGATCGCCAGCGACCGCCTGGTCCCATTTGCGCATTGGATCACGCCCGAGAGCAGCCGCAGACGCTTCGACACGCATTTCTTGGTGGCCCGCGCGCCGACAGGGCAATTGGCCCATCACGACGATTGGGAAACCCTGGAGACCATCTGGATCAAGCCACTGACCGCCATTGCCGATGCCGAAGCCGACCGTCGCCGCGTGGTGTTTCCGACCCGGATGAACCTGAAGAAGGTCAGCCAGTCGGCAACCGCCGACGCCGCAGTGGATCTTGCCGCCAGAACCCCGGTGGTGACTGTGCTGCCGGTGACCAACGAAGTCGACGGCAAACGCTTCATCAAGATCCCGATCGAGGCTGGCTATGGCATCTCCGAGGCGCTGGTCGACTATTCAGCCTCCGACCAGCCACCGCCGCCGGGCCACCAACAGACCCCGACGCCGACAAATTCAAAGGAGGGTTGAGCCATGGATTTCATGCTCAGCGATGACCAGCAGACCATCCGCGATACCATCCTCAAGGTGGCGTCTGATTTTGACGACGACTATTGGCTGGAGAAAGACAAGAACGGCGGGTTTCCCGAAGACTTTTACAGTGCCTTCGCCGATGCCGGCTGGCTCGGTATCGCCATGCCGGAGAAATATGGCGGCGCCGGACTGGGGATTACCGAGGCGTCGCTGATGATGCAGGCCGTCGCTGAATCCGGCGCCGGAATGAGCGGGGCTTCGGCCTTGCACATGAACATATTCGGCCTCAAACCAGTGGAAATCTTCGGCAACGAAGAACAACGCGAGCGCTTCCTCCCGCCGCTGATCCAGGGCAAGGAGAAGGCCTGCTTCGCGGTGACCGAGCCGAATGTCGGGCTGGATACGACCAAGCTCAAGACCAAAGCGACGCCGGATGGCAATGGTTACGTGGTCAACGGTTCGAAAATCTGGATTTCCACCGCCCAGGTGGCCGACAAGGTGCTGCTGTTGACCCGCACCACCGATATCGAAGACGTCAAGAAGCCGACCGAGGGGCTGACCCTGTTCTATACCGATCTCGACCGCGATCGGATTGAGGTCCGTGAGATCGACAAGATGGGCCGCAAGGCGGTCGACAGTAATATGTTGTTTATCGATGGCCTGAAGGTTCCGGTCGAGGATCGGATCGGCGAGGAAGGCATGGGGTTCCGCTATATCCTCGAAGGAATGAATCCAGAGCGCATTCTGATCGCCGCCGAAGCGATCGGCATTGGCCGAGTAGCGCTGGCGCGGGCGACGCAATACGCCAAGGACCGGGTGGTCTTCGGTCGGCAGATCGGCAAGAACCAGGGCATCCAGCATCCGCTCGCCAAGTGCTGGGCCGAACTTGAGGCCGCTAATCTGATGGCGATGAAGGCCGCCTCGCTGTTCGACGCCGGGCAACCCTGCGGCGCCGAAGCCAATGCCGCCAAATACCTCGCCGCCGAGGCCGGTTTTGAGGCCTGCCAGACCGCGGTGATGACTCATGGCGGCTATGGTTACGCCAAGGAATACCAGGTCGAACGTTATCTGCGTGAAGTCCTGGTGACCCGGATCGCGCCGATCAGCCCACAATTGGTGCTGAGCTACTTGGCGGAACGGGTGCTCGGGTTGCCGAAATCCTATTAAACTCGATGCATCGGACGCTGGGTTAACGCGCGACGCTACGCGCTTGCGTCCTCCGGGAGATCCACAATGCCCTTGCAACACCAAGCTCAGGCCGTTGTCATCAGCGCTGCCCCCGTCGGGTGAAGCTTCGACGGCCCGGAAAATTTAGGGTTAACAACTTTCCAGCCTGTGAGATGATTGCTTGGCAACTGATGGGCTTGAATTCCTGCGATGTCCGCAATTGGCTATGAAATCCACGTCCTCAAGAAGCAGGAATGGGCGCTTCTGAAGACCTTTTCGGCTGACGACAAAGCGACGGCGCAGAATTTTTTCGCATCGCTTGATCGGGCCATGGGTTATGAGGGCAAAAAATTGATCGAAGAGGCCGTAAAAGACAACGGCCTGTTATTTTCCAGCACGGTATCGTTCCAAATTTTCGACCCCGGCCCAGAAACTAAAGCCCCCCATCCAGCGCCGCCGAGACCATTATCGCACGCGACGACGAAGACAACGACACGAATAGAGACAGCCCGCCAGATCCGCCGGCCTCACCCCTCAATGAAGACGATGATGGCGCGCCCTCACCCAATTTAATGAATAAATTACTGAGTTTTTTTCAGGTGCACGCTGAGCATCTTCGAAACCTCAAATACAATTTTTTCCGGCGCAAGAAGCGGACGAACTTCGCCCGTTTCGGCATCGCGGCACGGACCAAGCAATACAATCAAAGCGCCGCCGGCAGGTCGAACGCCTATACCAAACGCTATGCCGATGAAGCTGATCTCAGCACCAATGAACTTGTCCAATTTGAGTCGGCGGAGGTTCTAGGCTCGGCATTTTTCATGTTCATTCGGCGCAACTTGCTAACCGATACACTGGCCCAGGACAGTCGGTTTCATATCGGCATTTGCTGCTTTGCCGTGGGCGCCCTGGTCCGGATCGAGACCGAGTTGAAGCTCAACAGCAGACGCGGCGAAGCACTGCTCAACGACGCGCTCAAAGTATTTTTGCTGCAGGAACAGGACATTCAGTTGGTCATCGACCAGATGGCGTTATTCCTGGCGCAGGACGCCTCGGTCCGGTTCATCAAGGCAGGTGCGCGCTGCTTTAAGGGCACCTCGAAGAATCGACCATTTGTCGGAGGATGATGTCTTGAACGCGGCTTTCGCCGGCTCC
>JAQBUJ010000568.1 GCA_027623845.1 Pseudomonadota bacterium | reverse complement strand
CCGCCTCCTATCCGCTTGATGCCCACACTAAATGTGGGGGGTGTGGGTGTCAAGCGGATAGGCACGGTTTAGACGTCGCCGGGAGGCCATCAACATGCGTGCATTGCTGGTTGAAGATGATCCATCCATGGCGAAAGCCATCGAGTTGATTCTGAAGGCGGAAAACGTTGTCGTCGACGTCACCGAACTCGGCGAGGATGGCTTGGAGATCGGCCGTCTATACGATTACGATATCATTCTATTGGATTTGATGCTGCCGGATATCGACGGTTATGAGGTGCTGCGCCGCCTGCGCGAAGCCAAGGTTGAAACACCGGTGCTGATTCTGTCCGGCTTGGGCGAGCTTGATCATAAGATCAAGGGACTCGGGTTCGGCGCTGACGACTATCTGACGAAACCCTTTGAACGGCGCGAACTGGTGGCCCGTCTCCAGGCCATCGTCCGGCGCTCCAAGGGGCATGCGAGCTCGGTGATCACCACCGGTCGCCTGACCGTCGACATGGCCGACCGGACCGCCCAGGTTAATGGCATGGCGGTGCACCTGACCGGCAAGGAATTCGGCGTGCTGGAGTTATTAACGCTGCGCAAAGGCACGACCTTGACCAAGGAAATGTTCCTCAACCATCTCTACGGCGGCATCGACGAGCCGGAACTGAAGATCATTGATGTTTTCATCTGCAAGTTGCGCAAAAAGCTGGCGACCGCAACCGGCGGCGAAAGCTATATCGCGACCGTATGGGGCCGCGGCTACGTGCTGCGTGACCCGGAGAACGAGAAAAACGCGGCCTGATTGCCAATTGATGTGCTCGGTCCTGGCGGGATTGATTAGACCGTCACTGCGGCGCGGTCAGCAATGGTTCATTACCGGTTGATAGCCGGCTCGAAATCCAGCGTGCTTGACAGCGGATACCCCTGTCCAAGAGTATAGCCCGGCAAATCCAGGGAGAATCCGTCAATGACATTCCGCGGTTTACCGCTCCTGGCGCTCTGTCTCGTGGCGCCACTAATGTTAATCGGTTGTTCCGAGGAGGAAGAGCAGGCAAAAGGCCCGAAGAAGGACTTCATTATCGTTCGCAACGATTCCTCCACCGAAGCGTCGGTTCGTTTGAAAATGTGGAAAAGCGAAGCCAAGCCGATCACCGCCGGCAAGGAGGAGCGCATTGAGTTCGTCTCGAACTCCAAGACCGTTCAAGTCGAAGCGAAAAGCCGCAAAAAATGGGACGACTGTTGGGTGACCATGCAGGTTGGTCAAACTTTGGTGGTTTTTAACGGTCAGGAACAGATCGCCTGCAAGGTCGAGTAACCGGGTCACCGAGGCCGCGCTACACCTGCAAAACCACGTCACGTCCGAAATGGCGGAACTGTCGCACGCCGGCGCCCTCGGCGATTGCTTGACGCAGGGCCGGCGGGTCGCTCACCACGAAACCGGCAAGCCGCTTAACCCCGAGATCAAACAGCAATGGCGAAAGCGGCGTCCCCGGTCCCACCACGCTGACATCGGCGCCATCGGCCAACCGTAATAATCCGGCGAGACTTCCATTGCTCCAGGCCGAAGCGGTGATGATCAGTCGCGCACAACCCGGAATAACCTGCGCCGCCGCCTCAGCCGGAAGATCATTGGGGCCAGGATTGCGCTCCAGCACCACCGCGCCGGGCAAACGCTCCTCCAACCGGGGGAACCGGCCCACTACGACGGTTCGACCAACCGCATCGCCGGGCAGCTCAAGTCCGTTACCCACCGCTCCGTGCAAGTCATAGCGGTTAAGGCCGGCATTGATTGCGGCGCAACCGATGGACCGCTCGTAGGGATTTACCGATCTCGCCAACCCCGCCAACTCACGCAGCCCGCGGCCGGTAAAGCGGCCGGTCTCGCCCGTCGTGCGCGCGCCCTCGACGCCTTTTTCAGGAGTGGTCACCAACCCGGTTCCCGCCGGTCCCTCGACCAGCGTCCAATTGTAGCCCACGACGACCGCGAGGGACGCCGCCTCGGGCGTGCCGGCGATCAGCGCCTCGACCGCGACCACCGGATCGGGGTGTGGGTTGGACCCGGGGCCGGCGTTAGCATTGGCGGTATCGGTCATAGCCGGCTCAGCGCTGAAACTGGATCAGCGCCATGCCGGCAACCACCAGACCGGCGCCGGCGAGCTTCGGCAGGGTCAGCGGCTGTTGACGGAAGCCGGCGACACCAAAATGGTCAAGCAGCAACGAGGCAGACATAATCCCCAATATGGTGACCGAGACATAAGCCGCCGCCCCCATCTTCGGCGCGAAGTTGAGAGCGCCGAACACCGCAAAGCCACCGATCAAACCGCCGCACCAGGCCCACCAGGGCGCTGCCTCGACGGTTTTCATGCTTGGCAGACGCACTTGCAGCAGCAGCATGACCGTGAAAATCCCAAGGCTGGCCACGATGGTGTTGGTGGCGGCGGCCAGCAGCGGATGACCCAGAGCGCGTGCCAGCGTTCCATTGATCCCCGCCTGCAATGGTCCGCCGCAACCGATCACCAGGGCAGCCATGAAATACCCGAAATATGTCGCCGACATGGATTTGCTCCACCGGATGAGGTTAACGCGATCAGTCTAGCCGAAACCGCGCTGCGATGAATGGGACAGCGCCCGGCAAGTTGCAAGCGCCGCCGCCCTTTGAGGGTGGCTGGCGTTGCATTATCGAAGACCGGATGCCGAGGCCATCGCCGTGTGGGTGGTCTGGTGGCCTAGTATAATAGACCGCATCCCTGGACCTGATCCAGGGATGCGAACCTTGAATGCAGTCGAGGTCTTTCGACCGGCGCGCATTATTACGTCTCGCCCTTTCTCGCCATCAAACGGCCTCTGGCGTGGGCCTTGCCGTTTTGCCAGGGCGACGGGGGCGATGGCGACGGGGGCGATGGCGACGGGGGTGGTTCTCCGACAGCCGTGTGCGCACATGGGGATGACAACCCGTTTGTACCGGGTATCATTCAGTCTGCATCGACGAATCATCGAACGC
>JAQBUJ010000567.1 GCA_027623845.1 Pseudomonadota bacterium | reverse complement strand
GTCAGGTCGTGCTCGCGCATGTATTTTATCAGGTCGGTCTGCCATTCCACGACTTCCTCGATGTTCCGGGGAATGTTGCCGCGCGCCGTATGCGGCCCCAAAATCATAAACATATTGGGATAGCCCTCGGTCTGCATACCGAGCAACGTGCGGGGCATGTCGATCCATTCGTCCTTCAGGCAGCGCCCGCCACTGCCGCGGATATCGATGCGATCATAGGGGCCGGTGACGCCGTCGAAGCCGGTGGCGTAGATCATCAGGTCGAAGGCGTATTCCTGGTCGCTGGTCTTGATGCCCTCGGGCGTGATCCGCTCGATCGGCGTCTTGTTGATATCCACCAGCAGCACATTGTCCTGGTTGTAGACCTCGTAATAGCCACTCTCCAGGGGCAGGCGGCGGGTGCCGAAGCCATGGTTTTTCGGGGTCAGAAGATCGGCGATTTGCGGGTCCTTGACGCGTTGGCGTATTTTCTTGGCGACGAACTCGGTCGCCAGGGCGTTGGCTTTCTCGTCGGTCATCATATCCTTGAAATTGCCGATCCAGATGCCGAACCCCGGCTCTGAATACAGCTTCTCCCAGAACGCTTCGCGCTCCTGTGGCGACACATCCAGGGTCTTGCGCGGGTCCGGGTTGTGAATAAAGCAGGCCACGGTCTGGCGGCAGCGCTCATAAATCTCCGGGAAGCTGGCCTTGATCTTCTGCTGCTCTTCGTCGGTGATCTTGGTGTTGTGCAGCGGCGCCGCCCAGTTCGGGGTGCGCTGAAACACCGTCAGGTGCTCAACATCCTTGGCGATCGTCTGGATGGTCTGGATGGCGGTGGCGCCGGTGCCGATAATCCCGACCCGTTTGCCCTTAAAGTCCACCGGCTCATGCGGCCAGCGGGCGGTGTGGAAAGCCGGCCCTTGATAGCTGTCGCGGCCTGGAATATTCGGCAGGGTGAACGCCGAGAGCGGGCCAAGCGCGGTGATCATCAACGGCGCGCTGACCTGCTCGCCGCTTTCCACGGTCACCGTCCATCGGCTCTCGGCATCATCAAAATGCGCCGCAACAACCCGGCTGTTGAACTGAATGTCCCGGCGAAAATCGAATTTATCGGCCACATAATTGAGATAACGCAGGGTATCCGGCTGGGCCGCGAAATGTTCCGGCCAGCTCCATTCCTGCAGCAATTCCTCGGAGAAGGAATAGCCATAGGACCAGCTTTCGGAATCAAACCGGGCCCCCGGATACCGGCACCAATACCAAGTGCCGCCGACATCACTGCCGGCTTCAAGCACCCGTACCCGCATCCCCAACTCGCGCAGGCGATACAGCTGGTACATGCCGGCAACCCCGGCGCCGATGATGATGGCGTCGAAATCGCCGTGCGTATCAGCGCCGACCGCATCGGTGACTGTTTTCGAAGCAACCATGTACTCTATCCCTGGTTCGACCTAACCATCGCCTGCGCTCGGTCGTCTTGCATACTCGCCCGAAGCATCCGCTAATCGCGGAAATTCACATATTGCAGCGGTTGCTCCAGTTTCATTTCCTTGATCAAAGCGATGGCGGTTTGCAATTCGTCCCGCTTCTTACCGCTGACCCGCAATTCGTCTCCCTGAATGGCGACCTGGATGTTTTTCAGCTTGGCGGCCTTGACCGCTTTGACCACCTTTTGCGCCAGATCCCGCTCAATGCCCTGCTTGATCAGGATGTTCTGGCGGATCGAGTTACCGGAGGCTTTCTCCGGTTCTTTGAATTCCAGGGCCTTATGATCCACCTTGCGCTTGGCCAGATAGCCGCGCAGCAGTTCATGAACCTGTTTCAGTTTCAAATCGTCATCGGCCTTGACGGTGATCACCTCGTCGGTCCGCTCAATCGAGCATTGGCTACCTTTGAAGTCAAAGCGGGTGGAGATTTCCCGCATGGCGCCTTGCAGGGCGTTATCCACTTCAGGCAATTCCGTACGCGACACAACATCAAAAGAGGGCATGGCGGTCTACTTTTCAGTTTGTCCACGATCATTAAACCATAGCGATTTTAGCGCCTCGGGCTAGTGGTGCGACCAAGACGAATGGTTTCCATCCGTCATAAAGCGTCGCGCCACCAGATCAATAGCCAGCGGTCTCAGCGCTATCGACCGCCTCAGCCCTAGCCGACGATCACGCCGCGCTGCGCCAAGCCGGCGACCTCTTCGGCGGTGAACCCGGCTTCTCCGAGGATCTCGGCGCTATGCTCGCCGACTCTCGGCGGCTGACGGGTCAGGCCGGGACGCTGGCGCGCGGCGCCGAATTCCATCGGCAGCGCCGGCAGTCCAGCCATTGTTCCACCATCGCCGCCAAAGCGCGAGACGAACACGTCCACCAAGCCGCCCGCCGCCAGCAGATGCGGGTCCTCGAACAGATCACCGGGCTTGCCAACCGGCGCCCAGGAAACGTTGCAGCGCTCACAGCGTTGCTCGACTTCCTTTTGCGGAAGTTTCGACAGAACCTCCTGCAGCGCCGGGATCAGCCAGTCTCGCTCCTCGAGCCGGGTGACGGTGGTGGCCAGACGCGGATCCATGGCCAGCGCCTGCAGGCCAAACTCCTCGACGAACCGCTCCCATTGCTGGTCCGAGGTCACGCCGATGAACAACTGGCCCTCACCGGCGGTATCGAACACCTCATAGATGGCCCAGGCGCCACGTCGTGCCGGCATCGGCCGCATCTCCAACCCGGTCGCCGCCATACCGGCCATATGGGTGCTCATCAGGAACACCGCGCTTTCGAAGAGCGAGCTTGAAACCCGCTGGCCTTTGCCTGTGGTATCGCGTTCGCGCAACGCCGCCTGCACCGCGATCACCCCGAACATCGCGCCCATGATGTCGACCACCGAGGCCCCGGCCCGCAGCGGCTGACCCGGCGGGCCGGTCATCCAGGCCAGTCCCGCCTGGAACTGCACCACTTCGTCCAAGGCCGGTCGATGTTCATAGGGGCCGGACAGAAAGCCTTTCAGCCCGCCATAGATCAGGCCCTCGTTCA
>JAQBUJ010000566.1 GCA_027623845.1 Pseudomonadota bacterium | reverse complement strand
CGGCCGATTGCCGGCAGCTTCCGGGCCGATTTCCGGGCCCGTTACCCATTGTTTAACCGCCAGGCCGCAACATGCCCTGCGACGGGGGTCTAGATGGTCGCGGGGACGGGAGCGGAAAGGACGGCAATGGCGCGCATACTACTGGCCGAAGACGACGATTCCCTGCGCCGCTTCCTGGTGCGCGGCCTGGAGGCGGCGGGCCATGACGTGGTCGATGTGCGTGACGGCATCACGGCCGTCGCGGCACTTGAAGCCGGACCTTATGACCTGCTGATCGCCGATATCGTCATGCCCGGCACGGACGGGATCGAACTGGCGCGCCAGGCGACCGGCGAGATGCCCGCGCTCAAGGTCATGTTCATCACCGGCTTCGCCGCCGTCGCGCTCAAGGCCCAATGCATGGCGGTCTCGAAGGGCGGCAAGGTCCTGTCCAAGCCCTTCCACCTGAAAGACCTGGTCGAAGAGGTGGAAACCGCGCTCGCCGCATAGCGGCTTTTCCCAGGCGTCATGTCGGCCCTTGCAATGCCCGGACGGTTGGTTATAAATCGCCCGGCCTTGGGGGCGCGTAGCTCAGCGGGAGAGCACTACGTTGACATCGTAGGGGTCACAGGTTCAATCCCTGTCGCGCCCACCATTTTCTGATTATATATCAATCACTTAGAAGAAGCCTAGCGGTTGACTGGTTAGGGAGCCCTATGCTGGGTCACCTATAGGTCACCTCCGCGATAGAAGGTTCGGTTGCTGATCAGCCTGATCTAGCCGCCAGAATTGGCCTTCCCTCTTGACTGGATCGGCATCCGAACTGCCCCCGCGTAGAAATCTGGACATGAAGGATCATCATGATGGCCTGGATTTACGCGATTGCTGACAGTGGATACGAGATAGGCGTTAAGGTCGGCCGCGATGCCCACCAGAGCGGGCTTCAACGTTATCGGCGGTCGCATTGTTACTCGCCCCGTAAGATGCAGTGCATTGCCCTTTGGGAAATCCCTCAAGACGCCAACCATGCTGATTGGGAGCGCAGAGCGCGCTCAAACCTCCAGGCCCTGATATTCCCGCACAATGGAGCAGAATGGCTCGCCCCCGACCGTGCCGACGCTGTGCGGGCCGTCTCGAATAACCTCGGTCGCCGGCCTGATCGCCTGAACCCGGAGTTACACCGCCCCTCAACCTACGAGGACTTTCGAAATCCCAAGGTGCTTAAATCAGCGGACAGGCACAAGCAGGTGGCATGGATCTATGAAGAACCAGCAACGGGTCGCCTAAAAACTCAACGCATTGACGACTGGCGCGCTCCTCAGGAAGTCCGAAGGACTTATTCTCGGAACGGATTCCGACATGTTGCCGCATTTACCTAACCTGGCCCCGTCACGTGCGACGGCAACTTGCGCGTCCACGAAGCATGGGACCGCGTAGTCCGTGAGCACGGCCTGGGACCAGACGATTTAAACTACGGCTGGCTTCGCGATGGTGTAGGCGTCGATGAAGTTCGACAGAGTTACGAAACCGCTGGTGTTGGCGAGTGGCACGATCTTCTCGCCAAGCCCGAGGGAGTAAAGCTGGGCTACAACATTTCGGCGTGAGCTGCATATCGTCCTCCGGCACCAGAAGCGATCATCCCGTTAAGCTGGCCGTCCAGCTACGCTCCGCCGGCCGCCCAGCTTGGTTTGCAAATCCGAGCATCTACTAACATTGAAAGCGGACCACTCAGCAGGGGCAGTTCAGTGGGGTCGGATCGTGTTTGTAGTGCTGTCGCCAGCGTTCGATGAGCACCTTGGCCTCCTTCAGTGTGTGCTGGACTTCTCGCGGCCGGGCAAGCCGACCGACAACGCCTTCATCGAGGCGTTCAATGGCCGGCTGCGGGCGGAATGTCTGAACGCCCACTGGTTCCTGAGCCTTGCTAATGCGGCCGAAATGCTGTATGGAGGCTTGGCGTAGAGACTACAATGAGCAACGACAGCATGGCGCGATCGGGAACAAGGTCCCGGCAGCGCTCATGAAATCAGCACAGGCAGCCAGCCCGTGTCGATGACCATGGCGGAAAACTCTAACGCCCGCCGAGGGTACGCTGGGGAGCGCACCAGTCAGAGAACAGGCTAACCTCAAAGCGAGGATATTTCTGCGGGGCAGGGCAATTGTACCATGCATTGCCTGTCTCCTACTACGTTGAGGAACAGGCTAACCTCAAAGCGAGGAAATATGCTGGGGTGCAGGTAACTTTAAATTTGGGAGGCCATTTTGGACTTGGCCGAAGCCTACCTAGAGCACATTCACATTTTTGTCCGATCGAGGGACAGTGAACTGCGAAATCTACGAACCTTCTTAGACAATTGGTTCCAGTACGATAAAGGCAAACCGTTCCTAAACAATAACTGTCGGCCGATCTGGTTCAACAAACCGGACCCAGTTAAATATAAAGACGCACTACTAAGAATGCATTTTGTCTCAGAGGATGCACGCAGGGTCATTGATGGCGGGCTTCAGGAGCACCTTGTCAAAGATCACGCTGTGCCTGTGAAGGTGATCGGAAAAATCTTGATGGATGACAAGACCATCACATCCGCTAGTTTGCAGGAGAGGCTTTGCACAATCTATAGATTAGGTGTGATCACGAAGTCGGAAGATTTGAAGTTGAATGCGGCAGGGTTGCGTCAGAAAATGCCCTCGGATTGGCGTATCGGTGATGATGTTTTTGCCCGATACGTGCGAGTTGGAATAGTCTCCCATTCGAACGAATCATGTTGATCCGGATCACCCATTGGTTGATTCAATCGATCGCAAAACGTCAATCCTCATTAAATAAACAGATTTTTGATAGGGTGGAAAGTTGCCGCTGGGAAGTATCGCTTTTCCACCACTTGTAGAATGAAGGAAGGCGCTGGTCGCGCCGCTGATACCGCCGGCCAAGCATGGTGGGCGCAAGCGCACGATCGATGTGCGCGAGGTGCTGAATGCCATCTTCTACGTCCTGTCGACGGGCTGCCAGTGGAACGCGTTGCCC
>JAQBUJ010000565.1 GCA_027623845.1 Pseudomonadota bacterium | reverse complement strand
ACCGTCACCGATAATTTTCGCGTCATCTCACACCAGGGATTTCGGGTTCTGGAGTGACCCTGGTATATTCTCGGTCACCGGACGATCCGACAGGATATTCCACACGCTCTGGTAAAGGCAGCCGGCCACCAACCAAGCATCCTTTGCTCCGAGGGCGTCGAGCCGCTGTAGGATCATTTTATTCGCTGGATTTCGGCACGCCATCTCAAGGAATAATTCCGGCGTTCGGGCCTGTTGATCAACAAAGTGAATCATATCGAATTATAGGTGTGCTGCAGATCCTGATCAATCTGGGTGGCCGCACCGAATCCGCTCCAACCAATGGCTGGCCAAGGTCGATCGTTTGACCAAGCGGCCGAGCGGACTTAAAATATCTCATCGTGAACTCTTGCGAGTCAGCCCTCATGTTAAGCGGTAAAACCACGATTATTACCGGAGGTAGCCAGGGGATCGGCGCCGCCATCGCCGAAGCATTCGCCGACAATGGCGCCGAGGTGATGATCGTCGCCCGGACCGCCTCGGCGCTTGAGGAAACCGCAGCGCGGATCCGCGCCAAAACCGGCCGTGAGGTCAAAACCCTGGCAAGCGATCTACGGGAGGCTGACGCCCCGGCCAAGGCTATCGATGCGGCGACCAAGGCCTTCGGACGCCTCGACATCGTGGTCAACAACGCCGGCGCCACCAAGCGGGCGGATTTCTTTGAGCTGACCGATGAGGATTTCGTCGATGGCTTCGCCCTCAAATTCTTCGCCATGATGCGCATGACCAGGGCCGCTTGGCCGCATTTGATCGACAGTGGCGGCAGCATTCTTAATATCATTGGTGTGGGCGCGCGATACGGCAACCCGGAATTCACCATCGGCGGGCCGGTCAACTCCGCTTGTCACAACTTCACCAAAGCAATGGCAGAGCGCGGGCGGGCCGACGGGGTCCGGGTCAATGCGATCAATCCCGGCCCGGTGCGTACGCCGCGCCTGCAACGCACCCTTGAGCGGATGATGACCGAGCACGCGATTTCCCAAAGCGATGCAATGGATCGGGTCCGCGACACCTTCCAGGCGACCCGGATCGGCGAGCCCGAGGACATCGCCAATCTCGCGCTCTTCGTCGCCTCTGAAAAAGGCAGCTTACTGCACGGCGCGGTGATCGACATGGACGGCGGCGCCGTGAAGGCCCTCTAACATGGTGCGCTATCCCAGGGGCCGGACCAACCGGCACGGACGCCACACCCTGGATTGAGCCAGAGGCATGAAGCAAAAATTGAAACGCTTCGCCATACAGCTCGCAACCCTCGGCGGCGGCGCTTTGGGAGGGTGGGCGTTTAGCTTAATCGGCGTGCCGCTACCCTGGCTGCTCGGGCCGTTGCTCACGGTCGGCGCCCTCAGTCTTACCGGTCTTTCGCTGTCGACGCCGTGGGGTAGCCGGCAGACCGGCCAGCTTTTGCTCGGTACCGGTATTGGTCTCAAGTTCACCCTGCCCGTGGCGCTGTTCGTCGCCGACCACATTGGCATCATGGTGTTTAGCGCGCTTGCGTCGATAGGCTTCGGCCTGGTCGCGGCGTTCCTGCTGCAGCGCACCGCCCGCACGGATATCGCGACCGCCTATTTCTCCTGCGTGCCCGGCGGTGTCGCCGAGATGTCGATCCAAGCGGAACGCTATGGCGGCGAAAGCGGTCCGGTGGCGTTGGCCCAATCGCTCAGGGTGCTCTGTGTGGTAACCACCATTCCGATCGGCCTCACCTGGTTTGGCGCTACCGGGGAACCGCTATTCCAGATCAACCGAATTCCGTTTGATCCGGCAGGTTTCCCATTGCTGCTGCTGATCGGCCTGGTATTGGGCGGTGGTCTGGCGCGTCTGCGGGTTGGCAACGCCTGGATGATGGGGCCGCTGGCCGGCGCCGCCCTGATCTCAACGATGGAGATCAACCTCTCGGGAATGCCGAACGAGTTGCTCAATATTTCGCAAGTTCTGATGGGCAGCACGCTCGGGCTGCGCTATCGCCGGGATATGATGCTGCGCCTGAAGGTTTTCATCGCACCGGCGGCGATCAGCACCCTGGCCCTGGTTGGCCTCAACGTCCTGTTCGGCGTCGCCGTCGCCATGATGACCGGACTGCCGGTCTCATCGCTGATCCTCTCGGTGGCGCCGGGAGGCATGGCGGAGATGGCGATTACCGCCAAGGTGCTGGGCCTTGCGGTTCCGTTGGTGGTGGCGTTTCAGATCGTGCGGATCTTCATCGTCATCGCCATCAGCGGACTGGTTTTTCGCCATGCCCTGCGCCGTCGTCCGCCGATGAATTGACGAGTTCCAGTGGTGGTCCTAGTTTGTTGGAAATCCCTTTACCGATCGCCGGAGGATAGTCGATGTCCGAGACCGCCAAACTTGCCGCATTCGCCGCCAACATCACCTATGACGCGCTACCGGTCGAGGTCGCCGAGCGGGCCAAATTCCTGATCATGGACATCGTCGGCAATACGCTCAGAGCCCGCCACGATGCAGAGTCGACACCGGCGTTGATCGCCGCCAGTAAGGCGCTGGGTTATGCCGGCGGGACCAGTCGGGTAATCGGCAGTTCTGAGACCTATACGCCGCCCGCCGCCGCGATGATCAATGGCACCTTGGCGCATAGCCTGGACTTCGACGACACACATGCCTCGGGCTCGATCCATTCCAGCGCGCCAATCGTACCAGCAGCACTGGCGGCGGCCGAGATGGTCGGCGCCGATGGCAAGACGGTAATCGCGGCGATCGTCGCCGGCTACGAAGTGCAGATCCGGCTCAGCCTGGCGCTGAACCCGAGCGAGCACTACCAGCGTGGCTATCACCCCTCGGCCACCTGCGGGGTGTTTGGCGCGGCGGCGGCGGCGGGGCGGATCTTCGGACTCGACGCCAAGGCTATCGAAAGCGCGCTGGGCATCGCCGAATGCCAGAGTTCCGGCTCGATGCGATTTCTTGCCGATGGCGCCTGGACCAAGCGTTTTCAGGTCGGTTATGCCGGGCATAACGGCCTGCT
>JAQBUJ010000564.1 GCA_027623845.1 Pseudomonadota bacterium | reverse complement strand
GCGAATTTCGGCCTCGACACCGCCGAGGGCCCCTACGAGGATCTCGACGCCTTCCTGAACAACGCCGGCGATCTGGCGCAGTCGCTGCTGGAGATGGGCATCGACGGGATGAAGATCTGGCCCTTCGACTATGCCGCTGAGCAATCACGCGGTCACCACATCTCCGCCGCCGATCTTGACAAGGCGCTGGCGCCCTTCGCCAAGATCCGCGATGCGGTCGGCGACAAGATGGACGTGATGGCCGAGATGCACGCCCTGTGGGATCGACCAAACGCGGTCAAGATCTCCAGGGCGCTGGAACAGTTCAATCCCTATTGGGTCGAGGATCCGGTGTTCATGGATCATCTCGGCTCGCTTGGCCAGGTCGCCCGCTCGACCACCGCGCCAATCGCGGTTGGCGAAACCCGGGGCGGGGTCGCCGACTATCGCTATTTGCTGGAGCTGGATTCCCTCAGCCTGATCATCATGGATATCGCCTGGTGCGGCGGGCTGACCGAGGCCAAGAAGATCGCCGGTATGGCCGAGGCTTGGCATGTCCCGGTCGCCTTCCATGACTGCACCGGGCCGGTGGCGCTGACCGCCTCGACGCATCTGGCGTTGGCCACCCAGAACTGCGAAATCCAGGAGATGGTGCGGGCGTTCTATTATGGCTGGTATGGCGAATTGATGACCGCCCTGCCGCCGGTCGAGAACGGCCGTATCCGCGCGCCGCAAGGCCCCGGCCTCGGCCTGGCGTTGCAGCCGGACGCACTGAAGCGCAAGGATTGCGTGATCCGCCGCAGCGTCTAATGGTTGCGCGAAATTGGAATACCCAGCCTTGACCAGCTAAAACTTGCTGAACTTGCTGCATTTGAGCGAAGGATCGAGCCGCGATGGAACAACGTACCGAGGTCGCCATCATTGGCGCGGGCTTCGCCGGGATGTACCTGCTGCACCGGCTGCGCGGCTTGGGGGTTCCGGCCCGCATTCTGGAGGCCGGCGGCGGGGTTGGTGGAACCTGGTACTGGAACCGTTATCCCGGCGCCCGCTGCGACATCGAGAGCATCCAATATTCCTATCAGTTCGACGCCGAGCTGCAGCAGCAATGGGAATGGTCGGAGCGCTATGCGACGCAGCCGGAGATCCTGAAATATGCCGAGCATGTGGCCGACCGTCACGACCTGCGCCAAGATATCCAGTTCAACACCCGCATCCGCTCCGCCACCCATGACGAAGCGGCCAGCGAGTGGACCTTGATCGACCAGGATGGCGGCGTCACCACGGCGCGGTTTTGCGTCATGGCGACGGGCTTGTCTATCGGTTCCCAACTGGCCGCGTATCCCGGGGCTGGAGAGCTTTGCCGGGCCGACCTATCACACCGGCCAATGGCCGCATGAGACGGTGGATTTCACCGGCCAGCGGGTGGCGGTGATCGGCACCGGCTCCTCGGCCATCCAATCGATCCCGATCATCGCCGAACAGGCGGCCCAACTGACGGTGTTTCAACGCACCGCAAACTATTCAATACCGGCCCGCAACGCCCCGCTATCGCTCGAGCGGGTCAAAGCGATCAAGGCCCGCTATCCGGAGTTTCGCGCCGAGGCGAAGCAAACCCCACCGGGCATCCACGCGGTCTTCAATCCGGACTCGGTGCTGGACGCGACCGCCGAGGAGCAGTTCGCCGCCTTCGAGGACCGCTGGCAACAGGGCGGGCTGATCTTCATGGGTGCCTATGGCAATCTGATGCTGAGCCAGGAAGCCAATGACGTTCCGGCGAATTTCGTCCGCGACAAGATCCGCGCCACGGTCAAAGACCCGGCGGTCGCCGAACGGCTCTGCCCGACCAATCTCATCGGCGCCAAAAGGCTCTGTGTGGACACCAATTACTACGCCACCTTCAACCGCGACAATGTCGCGCTGATCGACATCAAACAGCACCCGATCCAGGAGATCACCGCCAACGCCGTGCGCTTGGCGGATCAGGAGGTCGAGATCGATGCCTTGGTCATCGCCACCGGTTTCGATGCGATGACCGGCGCCATCACCAGCGTCGATATCCGCGGCCGCGACGGCGCCAAACTGCAAGAACGCTGGGCCGGCGGTCCAAGCAGCTATCTCGGCCTGGCGATGGCCGACTTCCCCAATCTGTTCACCATCACCGGCCCCGGCAGTCCGTCGGTGTTCACCAACATGCTGCCGACGATCGAGCAGCACGTGGATTGGGTGGCCGATTGCATCGGCTATATGAAAGCCCGCAATCATACTTGTATCGAAGCCGAACCCGAGGCTGAACAGGCCTGGTGGGCGCATGTCCAAGAGGTCGCGGCGGTCGGCCTGAAATCAACCACCGACAGCTGGTATGTCGGGGCCAATGTCGAGGGCAAACCACGTGTCTTCATGCCCTATCTCGGCGGCTATCCGGAATATTGCCGGCGGAGCGAGCAGGTCGCCGCCGACGGCTATACCGGGTTCGCCTTTAGCTGACGGTCGGTCGCCGCGCCATTCCCGCCGCCCCGACCCCCGTCATCCCGCCGAAGGGCGGGACCCATTCCGCAAGCAGTGGTGAAGTGTGCGGTGTTGGAAAGATTTGAATCGGCAAGGCCGTGATCCCCGCCGGAGGAATGGTTCCCGCCCCCTGCGCCTGCCCTCGTGAAAACGGGGGGCGGGATGACGGATTGAACGGCGGGATGACGGGTTGAACGGCCCGATGACGGATTGATTGTGCGGACGGCCAGCGGGCCAAAGCCGATCGTCGTCCACGTGCCCCATTTTACCATCATCACTTCCCAACTCCCCGTCATCCCGCCGAAGGGCGGGACCCATTCCGCAAGCAATGGCGACGTGTCCGGTGTTGGAAAGGCTTGAATCGGCGAGGCCGTGATCCCCGCCGGAGGAATGGTTCCCGCCCCCTGCGCCTGCCCTCGTGAAAACGGGGGACGGGATGACGGATTGATCGCCCGGCGGGCCGGCTAATACCAATTTGCGCTGAGGCTGACTCGCGAGGGATTCCCATATTTAGTGTTTTGTGATTCATTCA
>JAQBUJ010000563.1 GCA_027623845.1 Pseudomonadota bacterium | reverse complement strand
GAGCCGCGCTACGTCGATCAGACCCCCGCGGAGGTCTATGCAATCCTTCTCGACCAGGGGCCTCTACCATTGCTCGATCCGCACCATGTATCGGATCCTCCATGAGCATGGCGAAGTGACGGAACGCCGCCGCCAGCTCCGCCATCCCGTCTACGCCAAGCCCGAGCTCATCGCCGACAGCCCAAACCAGGTCTGGTCCTGGGACATCACCAAGCTGATGGGCCCGGCGAAATGGACCTACTTCTATCTCTACGTCATCATCGACATCTTCAGCAGAAGGGTCGTCGGCTGGTCGGTTGCCGACACCGAAAGCGCCGCTCTCTTCAAGCCGCTGTTCCAGGACGCCGCCGACAAGCACGACATCGCCCCCGACCAACTGACCCTGCATGCCGACCGAGGCCCCGCCATGACGGCCAAGGCGACAGCCCTCCTGCTCGCCGACCTGGGCATCACCAAGTCGCATAGCCGGCCCTACACCTCCAACGACAATCCCTTCTCGGAGAGCCACTTCAAGACCCTCAAATACCAGCCGCAGTTCCCCAAGCGGTTCGGCTGCATCCAGGACGCCAGGACCTTCTGCCGAGCCTTCTTCGACTGGTACAACCAGGACCACCACCATCTCGGCATCGGCCTGATGACACCTGACCAGGTCCATTATGGACAGGCCGACGCCGTCTATCACGCCCGCCAAAAAACTCTCGACCGCGCATTCCAGAAAAACCCAGGCCGCTTCGTCAACAAGATCCCTCAGCCACCCAAAAAACCAACAGCCGTCTGGATAAATCCACCAGCCTACAAGTCCGCAGTTCAAGCCTAAATTAGAATGCCGGCCGTCTCATTGTCGTTGACACGTTCCGATCCTCCCGCCGCTATCCGTCTACAGCGCCCGCTATCTCGGCTATCGCCTCGATAGGGGAGAGTTGGATGCCGTCATCAACCTGAAGGTTTCAGGCACGGATGTAACGGCGGCGAGCGATCTCGATATTCGCCAGCTGACCCTCGACCTGGAGCGGAACAGGGAATTGGAAGCCCTGCGCTAGGAGTTGGGTATTCCGATCGAAACCGGGCTCGACCTGCTGCGCAATTCGGACGGCGATATCAAGCTCTCGGTGCCGGTCTCGGGCGAGTTGGGCAATCCCCAGTTCGATTTTTCCGATGCGATCAATCAGGCCATGGGGTCGGCGATGAAAAGCGCCGTGCTGACCGTTCTGTTCCCGCTCGGCGCGGTGATTGCCGTGACCGAAGGTGGCGGCCCCAGCATCAAGCTCGACCCCGTGGTATTCCAGCCCGGCATCGCCGAGATGGCGGATGGCGGCAAGGAGTTGCTGGCCAAGGCCGCGCGATTCCTCGGCGGTAGCAAGGGGTTTCCCTTGCGTCTATGCGGCTATGCCGTGCCCGAGGATGGAACGGTCCTGGCTGCTCAAGCCGCGCAGCCGCCCGCTGGCCAGGCTGCCCCCAAGCCGGCTGATGACGAGGAAAGCGCCGCGCCCACCGCGACAGACGCGCCGGCGGCGCATGCGGCTCCCGCCGTAAGCCAAGTATCCAAAGTCGCCCTCGACAATCTGGCGTCCGAAAGGGCGATCCGGGTCAAAGGCATGCTGGTCGATGAATTCGGTATCGATCCCAAGCGCCTGCTGCTCTGTCGGCCTCGCGTGGACGACGGGGTGGCAATGCCCCGGGTCGAAATTCTGCTCTAGATCGGCTTTGGAAAAGCCTATTCCGCGGCGTCTTCGCGGAAGAGATGCACGTCGCGTTGGGGGAAGGGGATGGAAATGCCCTCCGCGTCCAGCCGCTCCTTCACGGCCTTGGTCAGGGCGCGCTTGAGCGCCCAGAAATCGCCGGTGCGGGCCCAGACCCGATAGGTCAAATCGACCGAACTGTCGCCCAGATTGGAAACGAAATAAATCGGTTCCGGCGTCTTGAGGCAGCGTTCGTCGGCTTCGACCGCGCCCTTGATCGCGGCGAGTCCCTTGTCGATATCGTCGCCGTAGCCGATGCCCACCGTATGGTCGATCATGCGTGTGGCGTTGCGCGAATAGTTGGTGACGGGCGAATTCCACAGTTCCGAATTCGGCACCATCAGGAAGATGCCGTCATAGCTGGTCATCAGGGTGGTGAAGAGGCCGATCTCGTTCACCGTGCCCGAGACGCTGCCGCAATCGACAAACTCGCCGACACGGAACGGCCGCAGGAAAAGGATCATCAATCCGGCGGCAAGATTGGAGAGCGTGCCCTGCAGGGCCAGGCCGATGGCCAGACCGGCGGCGCCGAGCACCGCGATGATGCTGGTCGTCTGGACGCCGAACTGGGCCATGACAGCGATCAGGACCAGGATCAGGACCAGATAGCGGACGACGTTGGCGATGAAGGGTTCGAGCGTATCGTCGATTCCGGGAACGCGTGCCAATCCCCTGCGCGTGATCCGGTGAAGCCATCTCGAAACGATCCAGCCGCCGGCCAGGAGGGCAATGGCGGCGACGAGGTCGAGCGCGTAGGGGATCAGGATATCGCTTGATTCCTCGAGCACTCGGATCATCTCGTCTTCGGTCATGAATCGCCTCTGGTTGTTGATCTCATGCGGCCCGGAGGATACTGAGGCGGACGCGCGATGACAAATTTGAGGGCGTCGGCGAGGTTTCCGCCGAGGCGGGGTCTCGTCCAGCTCGGCTTTTCTGGGGTGCGGTTCTATGACAAACGCGGAATATGAAGTCGCCATCATCGGGGGCGGGCATAACGGATTGACGACGGCGGGCTATCTCGCCCGCGCCGGCCTCAAGACCGTGGTGTTGGAGCGGCGTGGCGTGGTCGGCGGCGCGGCGGTGACCGAGGAATTCCATCCCGGCTTCCGCAACTCCGTCTGTTCCTATGTCGTCAGCCTGCTTCATCCCAAGGTGATCCGCGATCTGGATCTGGCCTCGCACGGGCTGGAGATCATGGAGCGTCCGGTCGCCAGCTATCTTCCGCTGCCCGATGGCTGATCGGCCCCCATTAGGTGGTCCGGTTAGAATGTTAGTGC
>JAQBUJ010000562.1 GCA_027623845.1 Pseudomonadota bacterium | reverse complement strand
CATGTAGGAAAGGGCCAGGATCAGCCCGGGCACGATGCCCGCGATGAACAGTTGCAGGATGGACGCCTTGGTCAGCACGCCATAGATGATCAGAATGATCGAGGGCGGGATCAGCAGGCCCAGCGTCCCGGCGCCGGCCAAGGATCCCAGCGCTAGCTCACGGTTGTAGCCCCGCTTGAACAGCTCGGTCAGGGTGATGCGACCCACGGTCGCCGCGGTCGCCGCGGAGGACCCCGAGGCCGCCGCAAACAGCGTGCAGCCCAGGATATTGACGTGCATCAGGCGGCCCGGCAGTCGCGTCGTCCACGGCGACAAACCGCGAAACAACATCTCCGACAGCCGTGTGTGGAACAGCAACTCGCCCATCAAGATGAACAACGGTAGCGCGATCAGCTCGGGGCTGGTCATGCTGCCCCAGAAATCCTGCGCCAGGAACTTGGCCACCGGCATACTCGGGCGGAACACCTCGAGTCCGATGATACCGACCGCCATCAAGGCAAGCCCAACCCAGACGGCGGCACCCAACGTCGCGATCAGCAGAATAATGACCGTCAGTGCCGGAAGAGTCACAACGTCTCCTCAAAGGCGTCGCCGGCCTTCCGCGCTTCTGGCGGTTCGCCAAGGATCAAGCGGAGCAGACGGGCGAACAGTGCCAGGGACAGAAGACAGACGCCGGCGGTAAACGCCGCCTGCGGCCAGCCCAGCGGGGTCTGGCTCGGGAAAAACGAGACGCTGCCAAGCGCCAGGGTGCGGGCGGTGAAATTCACCAGCGCCGCGGACAGATAGAGTGAAACCCCGAGGGCAAAGGTCGTGCCGATCAAATCGACGATCCGCCGCGCTCGCTCGCCCAATGGCTGCATGATCAGGGTGACCCGGATGTGGCCGCCCTCGCGCAATGCCCACGCGGTACCGCCAAGCATCACCAGCCCCAACATGTAGGACGAGTATTCGAAGGTGATCGGCAGGGAGTAGTTGAACCACCACCGCGACAGGATCTCCACCATCCCGAGCACCGCCAAGGCAGCCAACAGCAATGCCGCCAGCCAAGCCGCGCCACGGCACAACCCATCGATCGCGCGTAAAAGCGTATTGATCATTAGAAAAGACCGGGCGGCCGCCCGTTAGCGGGCGACCGCCACAGAGGTCTTGTCCCGGCCTAGGAGGACTTGCCGGCTTCTTTGAGGAACGACTCCAAGATCGGCCCGGAGCCCGACACCTTGTCGGTGAACTCTTTCCACATCGGGCGACCCGCAGCGCGCATCGCATCGATGATGGCCGGGTCCATCGGCTCGACGGTCATGCCCTGGTCCATGAGTTCCTTCAGCTTGACCCCATCTTCGGCCCGGCTAACGGCCCAGAACTCGGGTTCGAGCTTGCGCGCGAGATCTTCGATCGCTTTCTGGTTTTTCGCCGAAAGCTTGTTCCAGGCATCGAGATTGACCGCCACCTGGTTCAACGCCCACAGGTGGTTGGTCCGGTAGGTGTGGTTCAGGAATTCCCAGTATTTCTGCGCCACGGCCGTGCTGCCCGAGGTCATGACGGCGTCAAGACCGCCGGCGGCCAGGGTCGGCACAATGTCTGGGCTGGAAATGAGCAGCGGCGACATTTTCAACGCCCGCATCAGATCGGTCGAGTTCTTGTCATAGACACGGATCTTTTGCCCCTCGAGGTCGCCCAAGGTTTTCACCGGCGTCTTGGTGAAGATGTTCTGGCTCGGCCATGGCACGGTGTAGAGCATCTTCTGGTTATGCTTGGCGAAGGCTTGCTCGTAGAGCGGCCGGATCTTGACGACGAATTTCTCCAACTCGTCATAGTCGTTGATCAGGAAGGGCAGTGCTTCGAAACCTAGAAGCGGCTCGTCGCCGACCTGCTGGAAGCCTGCCATATCGGCCATCGGCACGATGCCGTCCTGGACCGAACGCAACGATTCCGGACCTTTGATGCCGAGCGCGCCGCCCGGATGCACAGTGATCTCGACCTCGCCGTTGGTGACTTTTTTCACCTCTTCGGCAAAGCGGACCAAATTCTTGGTGTGAAACTCGCTCGGGCCCCAGGGCACCGACGCATCCCATTTGGTTTGCGCCAGCGCCGGCGCTGCGACCATGGTCGCCACTGCGGCAACCGCCGCAGTCTTCAAAAATGTCCGTCTCAACATGAAAGTATCCTCCCGTTATTATTGTGACCGCACATTACGCGCATCCGGCGGCCTCGTCCAAGGGCGGACGGCCCTCGGGGTGCCCTACCATACCACATTTTTGGCGGCACCAACCCATAGCCCCGCGCCGCCCTCGACCCTATCATCGCGCGATGGCCACCTCGTCCAACGCCCGGTCCGCACACCAAGTCAGCCAAGATCCAGCCGCGCTGCGGCGGCGGTTTCGGGGTGGCGGCGACGCCGGTCCCACAACCGGACTCGCGCCGGGGTATCTTCAATGCAACCTTGTGGTTGTACCGCAAGCGGCAGCCCAAGCCTTTGCCGCCTATTGCGCCGCCAACCCCGCGCCCTGCCCGCTGCTCCACGCCGGGGCGCCGGGCGATCCGATGCTGGACCCGCTGGGTGCCGACATCGACATCCGGACCGACCTGCCCGCCTACCACCTCCACCGCCCCGGCCAAGCGCCCGAGGCCGTGCCCGATATCCGCGGCCAGTGGCGCGCTGACTCCGTGGCGCTGGTGCTGGGGTGCTCGCTGTCGTTCGAGGCCGCCCTTGTCGCGGCCGGGATCCGCCTGCGGCATCTCGAACGCGGCGGCGACATCGCCGCCTTCCGCACCACCACGCCGACGACCCCCGTAGGCCCCTTCGCCGGGCCGCTCGTGGTATCGATGCGCGCGGTGGCTGCCGCCGATGCCGCCCGCGCCGCCGCGATCACCGCACGCTTTCCCCACGCCCACGGCGCCCCCGTCCACGTCGGCGACCCCGCAGCCCTGGGCATCGCAAATCTCGAACACCCCGACTGGGGCGAACCGCCGATGCTGCAAGCCGGCGAGGTACCGATGTTCTGGGCCTGCGGCGTCAC
>JAQBUJ010000561.1 GCA_027623845.1 Pseudomonadota bacterium | reverse complement strand
AGGCAGCGGGCCACTGCCGCCGGCGCCGATCCGGCCAGCCTCAAGGTGGTCGATGTCGACAGTATTCCGCTCTCCTATATGCCGGGCCGGGCGGTGCGGGCGCGGTTGCGGGTGGTCGGCGATATCGCTGAATTGAGAGCCGCCCCGGCTTCACCCGTATCGTGATACCGAGCGCCGGCGACGATTGATCGTTGCGGCGAAGGGCCCTCTCGGGCTTTGATCTTTCCGGCGCGTTGGGCGAGGGAGAGATCGTATCATGGCGAATAATTCAGGACGCATTCTGACCACCCATGCCGGCAGCCTGCCGCGGCCACGCTCTTTGGTGGAGCTTTATGTCGCCCGCACCAAGGGCCAGGAAATCGACGCGGCGGTGCTCGACGCCGAAGGCGAGGCGGCGACCCAATGGGTGGTCGATCGCCAGCGCGCCGCCGGGGTTGACATCCCCAGCGACGGCGAGCAGGTGCGAGAGGCGTTTTTTCTTTATCTTCAACGCCGTATGACCGGTTTCGGCGGTGGCTGGGATCGACCCTCGGGAAACGAGCTGAACGACTATCCGGAATTTCTGGCGCTGCGGCGCGAGATGCTGGCCAAGGGCACGGCGGTGAATAATTTCCAGCCGCCGATGGCGATCGGACCGGTCGCCTATGGCGATCACCAGGCCAATACCACCGAGATCGCGGTCTTCAAATCGGCGCTGGACAAGCACGTCGGCGGCTTCACCGACGCCTTCATGACCGCCCCTTCGCCGGGCATCGTCGCCACTGCGCTCAAGAACGACTATTATCCGGATGAAGACACCTATCTCGACGCGATCGCCGATGCCCTCAGCTTTGAGTACAAAGCGGCGGTCGATGCCGGTTTCATCCTGCAGATCGATGCGCCGGACCTGGGTCTTGAGCGGCATATGTTGTTTCATGACAAGCCGTTATCCGAGTTCGTCGGTTTCGTTGACAAGGTAATCGCCCGGATCAACCGGATGATCGAAGGGCTGCCGCGCGACCGGGTGCGGTTGCATGTTTGCTATGGCAACTACGAATCGCCGCATGACCAGGACGTACCGCTAGGCGACATCCTGCCAAGCTTGCTGGAGGCCAAAGTCGGCGGCTTTTTATTCCCGTTCGGCAATCCCCGACACACCCATGAGATCAAGCTGTTCCGGGGCAACAAACTGGCGTCGGATCAGTATTTGATCGTCGGGACCATCGATACCCTGACCACCTTCGTCGAGCATCCCGAGGTCATCGCCGATCGGCTGGAACTGGCGGCTGAGGCGGTTGGCGATCCAAGCCGGGTGATGGCCGGAACCGATTGCGGCTTCGATACCGCCGCCGGCATGGGGCGGCTCACCTCGGACGTCGTCTGGGCCAAGCTCCGGGCGCTTAGTGACGGCGCCGAGATGGCCAGCAAACGGTTGTTTTAGAAGCTATTACCGCGCTCGACTATCGAGGAGTCGAAGATGACCCTACCGATCTATGAGGCCTATGCGATCAAATATGGTGAGCGCATGGGGACCCGCGGCACGATGTTCATGAAGGGCGACCCGCATGAGGCGCCGATGGCGATGGATTACTACATCTGGGTGATCCGCAACGCCGAGCGAACCATTGTCGTTGATTGCGGTTTCGGCAAGGAGGAGGGCGAGCGGCGCGGCCGGACGTATCTCAGATCTCCAGCCGAATGCCTGGCGCTTATCGGCGTTGATCCGGCCACGGTCGAGGACGTGATCATCACCCATATGCACTACGATCATGCCGGTAACCTGCCGATGTTTCCAAAGGCGCGGTTCCATATCCAGGATTCGGAGATGTCCTATGTGACCGGCCGGGCGATGACCCATCCGGTGCTGCGCCATTCTTTCGTGCTTGGCGAAGTGCAGGAGATGCTGGCCATGGTCTATGGCGACCGCGCGATGTTCCATGACGGCGATGATGATCTGCTGCCAGGGATCACCTTGCACCACTTTCCCGGCCATGCGCGCGGCCTGATGGCGGTTCGGGTCCATACCAAGCGGGGCTGGGTCGTGCTGGCTTCCGATACCGCGCATTACTATGAAAGCATTGAAGAAGAGCCGGTTTTCATGACCCATGAGAACATCTTCGAGATGCTCGAATCCTACCGCGCCCTTCGCAAGCTCGGCGGCGCGCTGACCCATATCGTGCCCGGTCATGATCCCGACGTCATCAAGCGCTATCCGGCGCCGTCATCGGATCTGCAAGGCATCGTCGCGGTCCTGGACGAGGCGCCGTCGCGTTAGGTCCGGCATTTGTGTTCACATCCAACGGAGGAGACGACAATGGCCAAGCAAACCGTCTATGAGATGATCCCGCAACTCGGCAAGCTGCGCGACGAAGTGTTGTTCGGCGATGTTTGGGAGCAGCCCGAGCTGACCAAGCGTGACCGCAGTCTGGTCACCTGTACGGTGCTCGCCGCGCTGTATCGCACGCCGGAACTCAAGGGCCATCTGCAGCGGGCGCTGGATAATGGCGTCACCGTTGAGGAGCTGAAAGGCATGATCACCCATGTCGCGTTCTATTCCGGCTGGCCGACGGCGGTTAATGCCGGCCGTGTGCTTCAGGAAGTGCTCGGCGACGACGCCTGAGGTTATCCGCATTTTACCGCCGCCACCGCACCAGCGGCGGCGGCGGGTTCGCTCGTGAAGAGGATTAACCCATGCAACAACTCGCCACCGGCTATGGCCTCGTGGAAGGCCCGACCTGGCATCCGACCAAAGGTTTGCTGTACAGCGACGTGCTGAATGGCGGGGTTTTCGCGTTGGCCGAGGACGGTGCGATCAGCACTGTCGTGGCGCATCGCAAAGGCATCGGCGGGATCGTGCTACACCAGGATGACGGATTGGTGGTCGGTGGCCGTAACCTTTCCTACAAAAGCTACGATGGTACGCGCGCCAAAGTATTGCTGGATAGCGACGTGACCGAAGCGGCCGTCGGTTTCAACGATTTCACCACCGACGCCAAGGGGCGGATTTATGCCGGGTCTCTGGCCTTCGTGGTGTTTGGC
>JAQBUJ010000560.1 GCA_027623845.1 Pseudomonadota bacterium | reverse complement strand
GTCACCGATAATTTTCGCGTCATCTCACACCAGGGATTTCGGGTTCTGGAGTGACCCTGGTATACTTCTTTACGCCTTTCAATCTACTTTAGTCGCGAAATCGCGTGCTGAAGGGATCGAAGCGCCCTTGGGGGTGTTGAAGCGCACGTATGATTAGCCGTCAGTTCACCAATGTTCGGCAGAGAGCTAGGGAGAAGACCATGAATATGCAAAAGCGGTTTTTGCTGAGGGTGGCCGTTGCGGCGGTTGCGTTGAGCGCTTGGGCGGGAGTGGCGAACGCCGAGGCGGAGTTCAAGCTGCGCTGGGGCCATTATCTGGGCAACAGCTCATTCTTGGAGCTGGAAAAGGCATTTGCCAAAAAAATCGAGACCCGCACCAACGGCAGGGTCAAAATTGACATGACTTTCTCGGGCGGTCTCGGCAAGGGTAATGAGTTGCTGAATCTGGCTGGCCGTGGCGCCATCGACATTGCGGCGGTGGTTCCGGGCTACTACGCCAAGCAACTGCCGTTCTATAAAGCCTTCCAAATTCCGTTCGTCTTTGACGAGCCGAAGCAGGCGATCGAAATTTCAGTTCGGTCCTTCAAGGAACTGCCGGTGTTCAAGGCGGAATTGGACAAGCAGGACGTCCACTTTCTTTTCCATCAACCGCTGGGCGTTTATTATATGACCGGCCCGTCGGCAGATTGTGACACGGTCGCTGGTCTGAAGGGCAAGAAGATCCGTAGCTTCGGCGGCGACATCCCGAAGATTCACGGCGCTGTTGGCGCTGTTCCGGTATCGGTTGGCGTCACTCAGGTCTATGAGGCGCTGCAGCGCGGCTCGCTTGATTATTCGTTCCTCAACGCCGGCAACATTTTGTCCAATCGTCTCTACGAGCCGGGCAAATACAGCTGTGGGCCGATCATGGCGATCGCCGGTCATTTGCTGGTCGTCGGCAATAAGACTTGGAATAAGCTGCCGAAGGACATCCAGGATGTCTTCACTGCGGCGGCGAAGGAAAGTCAGCAGGAATATATCGACTTTGTCGATAACCATGAGGCCACCGCCGCCGCCAAGATCAAGGAAGCCGGCGGCGTGTTCAAGCCGTTCCCCGACGCGGAGATGAAAAAATGGCGGGCTGCCGCACCGGATCTTCTTGCCGCCTGGGTTGATGGCATGAAGGAACGGGGCCGGGGCGACGAAGCCGCCGAGGTGGCCAAGAGCTGGCGGGCCTGGATGGGTCAATAATCACTCGGAGCGAGGCAATAATCGCCCGGTCGTCCGCCAAATCACGGCGGTCGACCGGGCGACTTTTTTTTTAAGTATTTTGATATTAGGCAGGGTTGCGGAAATGGAGACGGCGGCACGAATTCTCGAGCGGCTGGCCTTGGCGGTCCTGCTGGTCGGTGGTGTGGGCATGCTGATGTCGGTGTTCCTCGGCACCGCCGACGTGATCGGGACCCAAGGATTTGGCTCGCCGGTTGCCGGCGCCAGGGAATTGACCGAAAGCACGATGGTGCTGATCGTCTTTGGAGCGCTGGCTTATGCCCAGATCAGACGCAAGCACATCCGCGTTGAACTGATTTACGAGCATATGCCGCCACGGATTAAGGCGGTGATGGACGTGTTGGCGGATATCGCCGGATTGGTGTTCTTCGGATTACTTCTGTGGCAGGCGATCGGGGAAGCTTTGTTCAGTATGGAGATCGGTGCGGTTACCGATGGGCTGATCGAGTTTCCGTTGACGCCGGCGCGCTTCATCCTGGCGATCGGCACCGGGTTAATGATGCTGCGGCTCGTGCTCGATTTAGCTGTTGATGCGCGGCGAATAGCCACCGGTGAGGAGATCGTCATGGACTTCGACCCGATCGTTACGGGATTAGATATACCCGGACCCGAAAAGCCTTAGGAGGGCGACGGTTTGCTCGACCCAATCACCACTGGCGCGGTCGTCGTAGCAGTTCTATTCGTGCTGCTCGCTATCGGTGTGCATATCGGCGTCTCGCTTGGCCTTGGCGGTATCCTGGGGATGGTGCTGGCGATCGGGCCCGATGCGGCCTGGGCGCAGCTCGCCTCGGTTCCCTTCGCGACGACCAATTCCTTTGCCCTGGCCGTCATTCCACTTTTTGTGCTTATGGGCTCACTGGCGACCCAGGCGTCGCTGACTACGGACCTTTATACCGCCGCCCATAACTGGCTCGGACGATTGCCCGGTGGATTGGCGATGGCGACGACGATGGCCTCGGCAGCCTTCGGCGCCGCCTGTGGTTCGACCATCGTCAATGCCGCTGTTTTTACCCGGATAGCGTTGCCGGAAATGGCCAAATATGGCTATGATAAGCGGCTGAGCGCCGGTTGCATCGCTGCTTCGGGAACGCTCGCCTCGCTGATTCCGCCGTCAATTTTGATGGTGATTTACGCCATCATCACCGAGCAATCCGTCGCCAAATTGCTGATGGCCGGGCTGGTTCCGGGAATACTCTCGGCGGTGGTTTACATCGGTGGCATTTATGTCCGGGTGAAACTCAACCCGAAACTTGGCCCAATCCCCGACGTTGTCGTTTCACGAAAGGAGAAGTGGCGTTCGCTCTACGGGGTTTGGGGGATCACCTTCCTATTCGCGTTGGTGATCGGCGGTATTTATATGGGTTGGTTCATTCCGACCTACGCTGGCGCGATTGGCGCCTTCGGGGCTTTCCTTATCGTGCTTGGCAAACGCCGATTTACCCGATCGCGGATGGTCGAGACGTTCAAGGATGCGGGTATTACAACCTCGACGATCTTTCTCATCGTCATCGGCGGCATCCTGTTCGCGCGCTGGCTGACCTATACTGGGTTGGTTGTCTATATCTCGGACGGATTGCTGGCGCTGCAATTGTCGCCTTATCTGTATCTGGCCTGTTTTGTTGGGATTTATCTGATTCTCGGCATGCTGGTCGAGCCGATCTCGATCATGGTGATGACGCTTCCGGTGATGTTTCCGATCATGGTGGGGGTTGGGTTCGACCCAATTTGGCTTGGCGTCATTTCGATCAAGC
>JAQBUJ010000559.1 GCA_027623845.1 Pseudomonadota bacterium | reverse complement strand
CAGTCGTTCGCGCGCCGCCATCAGTTCCGGATTATCCGGCTTGATCGCGGTGGAAACGACGATGATCGCCGCATCCTCGACATTCTCGGCGACCTGGCCAACAAACACCTTGATGCCGAGATTCATCAGCCGGCGCACATTGGGATTTTCGGTAAGGTCGCTGCCCTGGACCTGATAGCCGAGATTGTGCAGCACCTCGGCGATACCGCTCATCCCGATGCCGCCGATACCGACGAAATGCAAAATTCCGATGCTGAGGGGAAGCTGCCTCATGCCAAGGCCCGCCGCTCGTTCGCTGGCGCGTCGGCGTCGTGACGGCGGTCCAGTTCCGGGTCAGCCAATTTTCCGCCGCGGGCGGCGACGGTCCGCAACACCAGATCCGCCAGACGATCCGCTGCGTCGACGACCCCGAAGTCATGGGCCGCCTGCGCCGCGCTCGCCAAGGTCTTGGGATCGCCGAGCAGGGCTTCGAGCCGTTCAGCCAATCGCTCGGCGGTCAGGGTTGCTTCCGGCAGGCACCAACCGCCGCCGGCAGTCTCCATCGCTGCGGCGTTCCGGCTCTGGTGATCGTCCATCGCATGGGGATAGGGCACCAGGATCGACGGCCGGCCGATCACCGCAAGCTCGCTGAGGGTTGAGGCGCCGGCCCGGGCGATCACCAATTGCGCGGCGCCGAGGCGGGCTGGAACATCATCGAAGAAGGACCCGACCTCGGCCTGCAATCCAAGCGCGTCATAGGCCCGCCGAACCTTCTCCAGGTCATCCGGACGGCATTGCTGGGTCAGCCGCAGCCGGGCGCGCAGCGGCTCCGGCAACAGCGCCAGCGCCGCCGGCAGAAGATCCGAGAACACCCGCGCGCCGAGACTGCCGCCGAACACGCAAAGCTGGATCGGTGCGGCGTCCACCGGTGCGCGGTACGGGTCCGAGCGACGGGCCAGGACGCTGGCGCGAACCGGGTTACCGGTGCGTTCCATCGATTTCCCGGCGCCATCGACGCCGATCGTCGCGTCGAACGACGTGGCGACCACATCGGCGCGCCCTACCAACCATCGATTGGCGCGGCCCAACACCGCATTCTGCTCGTGCAGCACCGCCGGTTTGTTCAACCATGATCCGGCGATCACCGCCGGCACCGACGGATATCCGCCGAAGCCGACAACCGCTTCGATTTGAAATGTCTTGAGGACGCGGCGGGCGTCCAGAAAACCCAAAGCCAATTTAGCAACGGCGGCCAGTTTCGCGAACAGCCCTGGTTTACTCGGGCTGGCGGCGCGAATCAGATGCACCGACCATGGCGTATCGGGGGTATCGAAGACGCCGCCACGGGCATCGGTGAGGACGAAAACCTGGTGGCCGCGCGCGCTTAGGGCGTCAGCGAGGCTCAGCGCCGGAAAAACATGGCCGCCGGTTCCGCCGGCCGCAAGGGCGATCCGCCTGGGGGTCATGACATCCCTCCCCGGCCCGGTCGTTTGCGGGTCAAGGCCAACATCATTCCCATGCCCAAGGACAAGGCCAGGAGCGACGAGCCGCCATAGCTGATGAACGGCAGGGTCATGCCCTTGGCCGGGACCAGTTGTAACGAGGACGCCATATGGACAAAGGACTGCAGACCAAGCTGCGCCAATAGTCCGGCAGCGGCGATCAAAACAAAGAGATCCGGCTCCGAGATCAACCGGAGGTAACCACGCAGCACCAGGAACCCGAAAACCGCGATGATGAACAGACCGACCAGGGCGCCAAACTCCTCACCGGCCACCGCGAAAACAAAGTCGGCATGGGCGTCCGGCAGGAAGGTTTTGATCTCGCCTTCACCCGGCCCGGTCCCCAACAGCCCGCCATTGGCAAAAGCCTCAAGTGAGCGATCAACCTGATAGGTGTCGCTTCCGGCGGGATCGAGGAACCGTTCAACCCGGTCGCGGACATGGCTGAAGGTAAAGTAAGCGCCAACCAACCCAACGACCCCGATCCCGAACAGGGAAAAGACCAGAAGCACCGGTAATCCGGCGAGAAAGAACTGACCGAACCAGACCGCCGAGACGATCACGGTCTGCCCGAGATCCGGCTGTAACAACAACAAGCCGGCGACCAGCGCGAATAAACCGATGGCGATCCAATGGCCGGGAAAGCCGGGGGTGCGGCGCCACTCAGAGAACATCCAGGCGGTGACCACCGCAAAACAGGGTTTGACGAATTCCGACGCCTGCAACGAGAACCCGGCAATCGATAACCAGCGCCGGGCGCCTTTGATCTCGGCGCCGAACACCAGGGTCAGGATCAACAGAACGATACAGCCGGCAAACCCGAGGCAGGCCAAACGCCGGATGGCGTGCGGCTCGGGCAACGAAATGGCCAGCATCAACGCCACCGCGACCGGCAACAGCATCAACTGGCGCTGCACAAAATGATAGCTGCCGAGATGCAGCCGTTCGGCGACCGCCGGGCTGGCCGCGAACACCATCATCGCGCCGAACATCACCAACAGCGCCAAGGCGCCGAGAGACCACCGGTCGACGGTCCACCACCAGTTGCCGATGACGCTGGTATCGGTGCGATCAACGGTACTCATGACGCCCTCCGCCCATGTGCATGCGGGTGGCCGGGCGAAGACGCATTCTTTTGGGCCAAAAGGTCGCCCACCAGATCCCGGAAGCAATCGCCACGGGCTTCATAACTGGCGAACTGATCGAAGGACGCCGCTGCCGGAGAAAGCAATACGGTGGCTCCTTCACCGGCCTGGCCATGCGCCAAAGCGCTGGCCGCGGCAAGCGCGGAGCCGAGCGTGTTGCAAACCGTATAGGCGACACGGCCTTCCAGGGTGGCGGCGAACTGCTCCATCGACTCGCCGATCAAAAACGCCCGCGCGATCCGCGAGAAATAGGGCGCCAAAGGGTCGATTCCGCCTTCTTTGGCGACGCCGCCGGCAATCCAATAGATCGGCGCGTAACAGGCCAAAGCGCGGGCTGCCGCGTCGGCGTTGGTCGCCTTGGAGTCGTTGACATAAACCACGCCAGCGCACTCGCCGACCCG
>JAQBUJ010000558.1 GCA_027623845.1 Pseudomonadota bacterium | reverse complement strand
CGCCCACCGCATGTTCACGCCCGGTTGGCTTCGTTGGACGCCAAGGTGCTGGAACGGCTATCGAATGGCGGTTTCACGGTGGTCCGCGACGGCAGTTTTCTGGCCATCGCCGGCAGTGATGAACATGCCGTGATCAAGGCCGCGCTGACCCTGGCGGACGCGGCAAGCTGGACCAACAGACGTGAACTCGATACGACGAAAATCACCGAGCAACTCACCGGTAACGAGCGGCTCAGCATGCGCGTGGTCGACGGGGCGCCGGTGGACGGACCGATCCCGCCAATGCCGGCCCGGCCCGCTGGTCTGAAAGCCAGCCACGCGGCGCGCTATGAACGCCCCTATATCATGCACGGCTCGATCGGGCCGTCGGCGGCTTTGGCCCGGTTTGGCGGTGACGGGCTTGAGATGTGGACCCATAGTCAAGGCGTCTATCTTTTGCGCGCCAGTCTCGCCGAATTATTCTCGATGCCGATTGAACAGCTGCGCCTGCACCATCGGCCCGGCTCGGGCTGCTATGGCCATAATGGCGCTGACGATGCGGCGGTCGATGCAGCTCTGGTCGCCCGCGCCATACCGGGAACGCCTGTTCTATTGAAATGGACCCGCGCGGATGAGCACGCCTGGGAGCCCTATAGCCCGGCGATGGTTATGGACCTTTCCGGCGGCGTCACGGCGGATGGAACGTTCACCGCGTGGAGCCATGAGACTTATAGCGACACCCATGTCCTAAGGCCGCGCCCTGGGGTGGCCGGCCTGGGACCGTCGCGGCTGTTACCGGCCCAATTCCTGGAGAACCCGCCCACCATCATTCCACCACCGCCGAATCTGACCCATCACGGCGGCATCCACCGTAACCTTGAGCCCCTATACCGGATCAAGGAACCCCGGCTGATCAAGCATCTGGTGCGAGGGTTGCCGCATCGCACCTCGGCGCTCCGTACCCTCGGCGCCTTCGCCAATATCTTCGCGCTTGAGTCTTTCATTGACGAATTGGCCGCGGCGGCCGGCGAAGACCCGGTGGATCTACGCTTGCGGCATCTGGATGATCCCAGGGCCCGGGCCTGTATCGAAGCCGTGGCGGCGCGTATTGGCCCCCTCGACCAAGCCCCAGAGGGGCACGGGCGCGGCCTGGCGTTCGGCCAATACAAAAACGCCAAGGCCTATGTCGCCGTCGCGGTTGAGCTTGCCGTCGACGATGCCGCGAAAATTCATCTGAAACGGGCGGTGATCGCCGGCGACGCCGGTCAGGTGGTTGATCCGACCGGCATCATCGCGCAACTCGAAGGCGGGTTCATCCAAGCCGCGAGCTGGACACTATACGAGGCGGTCACCCATCAGGCCGACGGCATCACATCGCGCGACTGGCAAAGCTATCGGATTATCGGCTTCGACAATATTCCGGACATCGAAACGGTGCTGCTCGACCAACCGGATGCAGCCTTCCTGGGAGCCGGTGAAGCGGTATGCGGTCCGACCGGAGCGGCGATCGCCAACGCCGTGCATCGATCGACCGGGGTCAGACCCCGCCAGCTACCGTTGACGCCGGACGCATTGCGGGCGGCGGCCTTGTCGAGTTGATGGGCCGCCAATACCGATCTCAGCGTCTATATCGTTCTGAAATCACACCTCGCTTTTGGGCAACCCAGGGATGTGGCCATAAAGCGAATCGACGAAACCACCATCCGTGAGGATGTTTTGGCCGGTGACATACTCGGCCTCGCGCGATAGCAGGAAGCCGATGACGTTGGCGATATCCTCCGGCTCGCCGACTCTGCCCCATGGCACCAGCGCCGCCCGGTCACGGGCGATCTGGTTATTCTCGTAAACCTTGTGGGTTAACGGCGTGCGGATCATGCCTGGCGAGACGGTGTTTACGTTGATGCGGTCGGCCGCCCATTCCTGGGCCAGTACCTGGCAAAGCGAGATCAAGGCCGCCTTGCTCGGACCATAGGCGCCCATCTGCGGGTGCGCGCCCATGCCGGACATTGACGCCACGGCGACCAGCGCGCCCTTCGACTCCTTCAAGGCCGGATAGGCGGCCTGGGCCAGCAGCAGGGTGGCGCGGGTATTCACCGCCATCAGCTTGTCCCATTGCCCGACATCAAGAATGTTGAGCGGCGCTGGGCTGGTGATCCCGGCATTGCTGACAACCGCGTCCAGCCCGCCAAACGCCTCCACCGCCTTGGTGACCATCAGACCCGGAGCGACCGTGTCGCCGAGGTCGCCGGTCAGTACGATTACCTCGGCGCCGGCATCACGCAGTTCGTCGGCGAGCGCGATGACCGCATCGGTTTCGCGGATCTCGCAGGCGGCGATTTGGGCCTTTTGGCCTGTGGCAATGGCCATCTCCACCAGTCTGCGGCAGGTCGCGCCGCCGATTCCTGGGCTGGCTCCGGTAACGAGTGCGCGCATGACGATCTCTCCTTGAGGCTCGCGTCTGTCGGGGATTGCCAAGCCTATTGAGCGGCGCTGGCGTTGCGTTCTGCCTGCTCGCCATAGGGATTTTCCGGCATCTTGAGCTCGCCAAGGCGCGGCATGACCTCGTCGGCGAAGAGCTGCAGGTTGGCGCGAGTCTCATTATAGGACAGGGTCCCGCCCTGGCCCATGATGATCAGATTGCCAAAGCCGCCAACCTCCTGGTTGAAGGTTTTGATTTGCTCGAAAACCTGATCCGGCGTGCCGGCGAAGACGGTGCGGGCGTCCATGAATTCCTGCACCGTGGCTTTCGTCGGATCGACCGTGCGGCCATCCTTGGTCTTCACTTGCGCGACGCTTTGGGTCGGCCCCATCTTGAGCGCCGCCACATTGGCCGGGGTCGGGTTGTAGCCCGGTGGGTTCTTGAAAGGCTCGGCGACGATCGGCGAGGTGCGGACATACCCCGCCACCTTGTCGGCGCGCCGCCGTCCCTCTTCCTCGGAGTTGCCGACACCGACCAGGACACAATAGGCGAAGCGATCATTGGGCGCCGCCCAGCCCTGCTCCGCAGCGCGCTCACGATAGGCGTTGAACATGCCCGATGCGATCCCGCCG
>JAQBUJ010000557.1 GCA_027623845.1 Pseudomonadota bacterium | reverse complement strand
TTTTACTCCGGCCAACAACCAGACAATCTGGCCGCTTCTGTGGTGGATTATTGCTCCGGCGTTCTCAAATTTAGAGTGATGCTGCGCAATCCATCATCAATACAGCCGCACAAATCCACAACCGTCGAAGTCCTCTGAAGTGCGAATCTGACAAAGGTAATGATATGCCGTGGACGTGCTCAGCTCTCATTTCTTGGCTCGATCCAGGTCTATGTCGAGCAGTGGATCATTATTGCGAACGCACCTCCGAAGCTTGGCACGCCGAGCCTCTAAATGCGCTGAGCAATCTGGCCTTTTTCGTCGCTGGTTGGGCGGCTTGGCGTCTGCTCGCTAGAGCGAAATATCGTGGAGATGATCGGCTGCTTAAAGCGATGATATCGCTCATGCCGTTGATTGGCGTGGGTAGTATAATTTTCCATACATTAGCCACCCGGTGGGCCGAATGGCTGGATGTGATTCCCATTCTTTTATTTATGACGCTCTACCTGTGGTTCACGCTGGACAAGTTTCTTGAATGGCCAATCGCATTCAAATTGCCCGCTTTAGGTCTCTTTTTTCTGGCCACATTCGTCCTGGAAGCCTTTGTGCCTGGAACGTTTCTTTGGGGCGGTGCGATGTATCTTCCGACGGTGTTAGTGTTGCTATTATCGGCGGCCACATCGTTCGGCGGGTCTCCGAGCGTTTCACAATCCTTCCTCCTGGCCACCGGATTGTTTTTGGTTTCCCTTTCGCTGCGGACAATTGACCAATCGGTCTGCCCTAATTTGCCGTCTGGCACGCACGTCATGTGGCATCTGCTGAATGCAGCACTGCTATATCATTTGGTCCGATTAGTAATTGTAAATGAGGTGACGCGGCGCCCAGAAACTGAATCAATTTAGTCGCTTGGGCAGAGAAATTTCGATAGGGGCGGTCTCTTGGATGTGGAGCCAACTTAACCGACTTCGCCCGGTTCTGGAGAACTCGCGCGAATTGCTCGACCCGACCGTCGCCCACATGCTCGACGGCGCGCTAGGCCAAGACATGGGCGACTATTACGCCAAAGTTTTCCAGCGTTACGATCTGCGCAATCGGGTGTACGACTTCTTCGCCGATTACGATCTATTGCTGACGCCGACATTGCCGGTGACGGCGTTCGACGCCGGGGAAGATTATCCGCCCGGGCGTGGCTCTGCCGACAATGTCATTGGCTGGTTGACCTACACCTACCCGTTCAATTTGACCGGGCTGCCGGCCGCCTCGGTGCCGTGCGGCTTTGTCGATGGTCTACCGGTCGGACTGCAGATCGTCGGGCGGCATTTGGGCGAGGTCGATATCTTCCGCGCCGCTGCGGCGTTCGAGGCGGCGCGACCTTGGGCCGACAAGCGGCCGGAACTCCATTGATGTGCAGCACGGAGACGCAGACCTAGAGTCGAGGCGTCTATCTGATATCGACAATCGTTATTGGTCGTGACGGTGTGTGACGACTAACGTGCCGTGCATACAAAGCGCCGGCTAACGGCGCGCCCATTGGGAGGCCCGCCGAAATGGAAGAGATCACATTTTTTAGCGAAGGCGTCGCTTGCAAGGGCGATCTGTTTATTCCCGACGGTTGCGACGCCGAAAATCCGCGCCCGGCAATCGTTGTCGGACACGGCTTCAGCGGCGTCAAAGAAGTTCTGCAGTTCCACGGTCAGTATTTCTGCGACGCCGGTTATGTGACGCTGACCATCGACTATCGCACCTTCGGGCGTAGTGACGGTGAGCCGAGGGGGCGCTTATTTCCGCTGTGGCAAATCGAGGATTACAAGAACGCGATCACCTGGCTGCAGCAGCGCGACGATGTCATGGCCGACCAGATCGGAATCTGGGGCACCAGTTACGGCGGCGGCATCGTCATCCAGACCGCGGCCTACGACCGCCGGGTCAAATGCGTGGTGGCGCAGGTGCCGATCATGAATTCACGCAAATGGATGCGCTCGTTGCGCACCGGGGTGCAATGGGAAGAGCTGCTCGACCGCATCGATCAGGACCGCGAGCGCCGGGCGAAGGGTGAGGAAACCGGGCGGATCGACGTGGTGTCGCGGGGCAGCGAAGGCGAGTTTAGCGCCATGCCGTCGGACGATGATGTCGAACTGGTGACCCAGTGGATGAGTTCGGTCGACACCCACAAGCTCGATATTGCCCTAGAATCGATGGAGAAGATTATCGAATTCAATGCCTCCGACACGATCCACATGATTGCGCCACGCCCGTTATTGATCGTAACCGCGGGTGGCTACGACGTGATCCATCCCATCGATCAGATATATGAGGGCTACGCCAAGGCGCACGAGCCGAAGAAAATGATCGCCTACAATCACGATCAATTCGGCTTCTACGAGGAGCCGGGGACCAGCGCCGGCTTGAAAGATGCGGCCGATTGGTTCGAAGAGTGGATCCCCATCGATGGTTCGCGGCGCGCGCCGCAGAAAACGCCATGGTTGCAACAAGCCCACGATCGGCGCGGCAAGCTGACTTAGGCGAGGTATACCATGAGCGTCATGAACGAAGACGGGATGACCCGCGAGGACGTTGCCTACTATAGCGACGGCTGCAAAATCACCGCCCATTTGTACCGTCCGGAAAGCTGGCGGGCCGGCGATCCGGCGCTACCGGCGGTCGTGTGCCTGACCGGGTATACCGGGCGTAAAAACGTCGCCACCATTGATATCCCGCGGCGTCTCGCGCGTGAAGGGTTCGTGGCGTTGGCGCCCGACTATCGCGGCTATGGCGAAGCCGAAGGCGAGCGCGGCCGCCATCGGCCATTGGAACAGGCGCAGAATACCTACGACGCGGTGACGTATCTGGAGACCATCGACGGCGTCGATGGCGAACGGATCGGTGTCTACGGGTCGAGCTTTGGCGCCGCTAACGCGGTATGGGCGGCAGCCTTTGACCCGCGCATGAAGGTCGTGGTCTCCGCCGTCGGCGTCCATGACGGCGAACGATGGCTGCGTTCGGTGCGCTCAGCCTATGACTGGTTCAACTTTCGCGACCGCGTGCGCGAAGACGCGCGC
>JAQBUJ010000556.1 GCA_027623845.1 Pseudomonadota bacterium | reverse complement strand
GAACCCGATGATGGAATTGCACCGCCCCCGCATTCTCGACGGCGTTCAACCAAACCGGTGAGAGATTCCCGTAATCGGGCGGCACGATCCCCCCATCCATCAACGGGAACGTGTTGTAGATCAATCCGGCATCAAGGCCGGCGACCATCGCGCCGGCGACCACCGTAAGACTAACCATCGACAATGCCGCCCATGCATGACGCCGCAGCGCTTTTGGCGCGTCATGGCGCGGTGCGCCGACCAGGTCCAGACCGACCCAAAACAGCGCCCCCAAGATCAGAAACGCCATGGCCAAATGCACGGTGAGGCGGTACTGGCTAACCGCCGGATCATCGCTCAATCCGCTTTTCACCATCCACCAACCGATGCCGCCTTGCAGGCCGCCAAGCGCGAACAGCAGGACGATTCTGGCGACAAAATCGCGACGCACCATGCCGCGGACGACGAACCACAAAAACGGTAACGCAAAAGCCAGGCCGATCAGTCGGCCCCACAGCCGGTGCGTATACTCCCACCAAAATATCCGACGAAAGTCCTCCAGCCCCATCCAGGCATTGACCTTGAGATACTGCGGCGAATTTTGATACAGCGCGAAGGTGCGGATCCACTGTTCCTCGGACATCGGCGGCAGCCAGCCGATCAACGGTCGCCACTCAACCATCGACAACCCGGATTCCGTCAATCGGGTAATACCGCCGATGACCACCATCACCGCGACCATCGCCGCGACGCTGAAGAGCCACCAGGCGACCACACGGTCGGCCTTGGCGTTAGCGTTAGGTTTATCTGTGGACATGGCCGTCTCCGCTTCACGATGCTCGCGGCACATGGCGACGCCTGAAGGCCCGGTCAACGCCGAGCGTGGCCGAACGCCGGATTATTCAGACTTCGCCGACTTGGGTTTTTCGCCAATACCTTCTTCCGGCGCCTTGCAGGTCAGTTCAACCTGATAGAGCCGGTGCTGCTCATAGGCCTCGCGCTCGGTCACGTATTTGTCGACGGAGCCTTTGGTGAGGTTTTCCACCGATTCCTGATTATCGGCATATTCAACGCTGGCCATCGCGATCGTCACCCCCGGCGGCAGAGGCGTGATCAGGACCTCGACGATGTCCCCCGGCAGGTCACGACTATTGGTCGGTCCAATAATCGGCAGCACGATATGGGTGCCGGGCTCAACGCCCTGTTTGGCCAATCCCTGGCCGATATCCTCGCGGCAATATTCAAGCCCCGCCTCGGTGGCGACGTCGGCAAGGCCGGCCACGCCAAGTGTGGTGTTGACCAGGAACCGGGCGCCGGAAAGCTTCGCCCCCTCGGTGTCGCCGGCAATGACCGCGCCGAGGACGGAAAACGGCTCAGTCAGGTTCCGGGCCGCATTGCTAAGCGCGATCTCGGCCACATCCGGGGTTACGAACTTGTAGACCTTGGCCACCGGGTCAATGACCCCCTGGCGCAACAGCCGGTTTATCGCGGCGATCGGCCTATTAATGAATTCCAACGGATATGACCGCTCGACAGTCGCGCCATCAGAGAAATTCTCGTCCGCCGGCGCTAGCTGATTGCCGGTCGTTTGCGCCATTGTACCGGTAATCGGAAACGCGCCTATCCCCAGGGCGATAATACCCGCCAATAGTTGTGTTTTGGTTCGCCGCATATCGCCCCCCGTTCTGGCGACCCTGCGATCGCGGGTGATAAGGTAGCGCACTGAACAATTGGTGCAAGCGCCAGTCAATGATTCAATGGAGAACCCCATGCGCGCCCTGGTTCAACGAGTATCCGAGGCCAGGGTCGAGGTTGCCCAGCGCCCTATTGGGTCCATCGGCCCGGGGCTACTCGTGCTGTTCTGCGCTGTCGAGGATGACACGATGCAGGAAGCCGAGCGGCTGGCGACCAAGATCGCCAAGCTCAGAATCTTCGAGGATGACGCCGGTAAGATGAACCGCGCCGTAGCCGATACCGCAGGCGCTGTTCTGGTGGTCAGCCAATTCACTTTGGCCGCCGACACGCGTAAAGGAAACCGGCCAAGTTTCATCACCGCGGCGCGCCCGGAAATCGCGGTCCCCCTGATGCAGCGGTTTATCGGAACCTTGCGGGATCAGGGTCTGCCCGTCGAGACCGGAGAGTTCGGCGCCACGATGGCGGTTCACTTGGTCAATGACGGCCCCGTCACCATCTGGCTCGACACCCGCGATTGAGGCGCTGATCGCCCACTAGTGGATAGCGGCATGTAAATTGCTTGGATGATATTGTATTGGCACGCGTGTGCGCTGAATTCGGGCTTTGACGTGAACAGCAAATCGAAATTTGGAATACTGGCTCCGTCACTCGCCATCCTGGCGGTGCTGGGCGGCTGTGCGAAAGAGCCAGCCCCCTTACCGGTTCCAACGCCGCCGAAAGTCGTCTTCGATACGTTGATAACCTCGCAACCTGATGGCTTGCGTTGCAACGTCGCCGGCACCCACGGCCAGACCCAGACTGTCACCACGCCGCGTCTGGTGTCGATGTCGGAACTCGGCGGGCCGGTGAAAATTCGTTGTTTCGCGGAGAACTTTTGGACGGAGCAGGTTGCGGTTTCCGCCGGAAGCCGAAAGCCGCTTCTGGTTCGGGCGACCGAGGGCGAGAAAATAACCCCGGCCAATGCTGCGGTTCGAGGACCGGACGTCGGGCCGGGCGGGGAGTTTCCGCGCCAAGTCACGGTCACCCTGCACCGCAATGCCTTCAAGTCCGCCACCGAACGTGACAGCTACTATGCCAAACAAATACGCCGACTCGCCAAGGATTGGGTTCGTTTAATGGCCTTGGCCAAGTCAGAATGCGAAAGTTCGGTTATTTCCCAGAAGGGTCGTAGTGCGGTTTCTCTTCCTACAGTTTGCCGGGAAGGCCTGCAACGACTGGAAGCCCGGAAACGAGCTGAAATGCAAGTGGTTGAGCAACAACGCCGACGTTCGAAGCGTGCCTATCCGCTTGACACCCACACCCCCCACATCTAGTGTGGGCATCAAGCGGATAGGAGGCGGCTGTGGACGTTCTCGACCGAGATGACCTTCCGTTCCCGGAATCG
>JAQBUJ010000555.1 GCA_027623845.1 Pseudomonadota bacterium | reverse complement strand
ATGTGAATGATTCCCCGCATATCGGGCATGCCTACACGACGCTTGCGTGTGATGTGTTGGCGCGTTTTAAGCGGCTCGATGGGTATGATGTAAAATTCCTGACCGGCACCGACGAACACGGCCAAAAAGTGGCAACCTCGGCGCGTGCCGCCGGGATCGATCCGCAAACCTTTACCGATCAAGTCTCGCAAAATTTTCGTGACCTGTTGGGCGTGATGAATTTTCAAAATGACGATTTCATCCGCACCACCGAAGAGCGGCACATCAAAGCTTGTCAGGCGTTATGGAACAGGCTTTTGGCGGACGGCGATAAACATATTTATTTAGGTTCCTATGCCGGCTGGTATGCGGTGCGTGACGAAGCATTCTATGGTGAGGGTGAACTCACCGAAGGACCGAATGGCAAGAAAATTGCGCCTTCGGGGGCCGAGGTCGAGTGGCTCGAGGAACCGAGTTATTTCTTCCGGTTGTCGGCTTGGCAGGAACCGCTGCTGAAGTTTTATGATGAAAACCCGGATTTCATCGCTCCCGTGTCGCGGCGCAACGAGGTCATCAGTTTTGTCAAAGGTGGTCTCCACGATCTTTCTATCTCGCGTACCAGTTTCGATTGGGGGGTACCGGTGCCCAATGAGCCCAAACACGTCATGTATGTCTGGATGGATGCGCTGACCAATTACATCACCGCGCTGGGATATCCGGATGAAACCGGCGATTATGCTAAATATTGGCCCGCCGATCTGCACATGGTGGGCAAAGATATCGTGCGCTTTCACGCGGTCTATTGGCCGGCCTTCTTGATGGCTGCCGGATTGGCGCCGCCAAAACGGGTTTATGCCCATGGCTGGTGGACCAATGAGGGACAGAAGATTTCGAAATCCCTGGGCAATGTCATCGACCCCTTGGAACTGATCGAAACCTATGGCTTGGATCAGGTGCGTTATTTCCTGCTTCGCGAAGTGCCGTTCGGCAATGATGGGGATTTCTCCCGAACCGCGATGATCGGGCGGATGAACAACGATCTGGCCAATGATTTCGGCAACCTGTCGCAGCGGGTGCTCGGCTTTATCGCCAAGAACGCCGATGCCAAGGTTCCGACGCCCGGCCCGTTCAGTGACGCCGATCAGGCGATATTGGCGCTTGGGGAGGAACTGCTGGCGCGAACCCGCACCGCCTATGACAACCAAGCCTTCAACAAGGCCTTGGAAGGTGTCTGGGAGGTGGTCAGCGCCGGCAACCGGTACATCGATGAGCAGGCCCCCTGGGCCTTGCGCAAGACCGACCCGGAACGCATGGCGACAGTGCTCTACACATTGCTGGAGGTGGTCCGGCGGTTGGCCATCGTGATGCAGCCGGTGGTGCCGGGCTCGGCCGGGCGGATGCTGGATCAGCTCTCGGTTCCCGCCGATGTCCGCGATTTCGCGCATTTCGGGGCCGAGCACAAACTGACGCCGGGAACCGAGTTGCCAAAACCGGCGCCGATCTTCCCCCGCTATGTCGAGGCGGAATGAGCCCGCAAGGCGGCGATACGGCGATGCGGATCGTTGATTCCCACTGTCATCTCGACTTTGACAGTTTCGAGGGGGATCTGGAGGAGGTGGTCAAGCGGGCGCGCGATGCGGGCGTTTGCCGGATGATCACGATATGCACAAAAATCAGCGCCTTCGACGCTGTCCTGGCGATTGCCGAGCGCTTTGACGATGTCTTCTGCTCGGTCGGCGTGCATCCCCATGAAGCCGAACGCGAAGGCGACGTCACCCTGGAGCGGTTGGTGCAACTGGCCGGCCATCCCAAAGTCGTCGGTATCGGCGAATCCGGCCTCGACTATTTCTACGACAACGCCCCGCGCGAAGCCCAAAAGGCTAGCTTTCTTAACCATATTCAGGCGGCGCGGGAAACCGGCCTACCGCTGATCGTGCACAGCCGCGACGCTGATGAAGACATGGCCGAGATGCTGGAGGAGGGATATCGCCAGGGACCGTTCCCCGGCCTGCTGCATTGCTTTACCGCCGGCCCAGAACTGGCGCGGCGCGCCGTCGCCATTGGATTTTATGTCTCGCTGGCCGGGATCATCACCTTTAAAAGCGCCGAGAGCATTCGCCAGACCGTGGCGATGCTGCCAGCAGATCGGTTGTTGGTGGAAACCGACGCCCCTTATCTGGCGCCGGTGCCGATGCGCGGCAAGCGGAACGAGCCCGCCTTCGTGCGCCACACCCATGCGGCGCTTGCCAGTGTGAAGGCGGTCGACGAGGCGGTTTTCGCCGAGCAAACAACGGAAAACTTCCTGCGCCTGTTCTCCAAAGTGTCACGCCCCGCCGAGATGGCGGGAAAAGCCGGCTGATGCGGATCACCGTCCTTGGGTGTGGCTCATCGGTCGGGGTTCCGGTGCTTGGCAATATCTGGGGCAAGTGTGATCCGTCGGAACCGAAAAACCGCCGCCGCCGCTGTTCAATTCTGGTCGAGCATGACGGCTTTGTGCTGTTGGTCGACGCCTCGCCGGATCTGCGCGAACAATTGCTCGATGCCGGCGTCACCCGGCTCGACGCGGTGCTGTTCACCCATGGCCATGCCGACCATACCCACGGCTTGGACGATCTGCGACCGATGTTCTGGCAAATGGGCGCGCCGATCGATATTTACGCCGACCACGACACTTTGGAGGAAATGGTCGGGCGCTTTGATTATTTGTTCCGAAAAGCGGAAAAGAGCCCGCCTTATTTCCGCCCGCCGCTGGTTGCCCATGAAATATCGCTGGAGGCTTTCAGCCTCTGCGGCATGACCATCCAACCGGTGCGTCAGGACCATGGGGTGAGCGGCGAAAGCCTCGGTTTTATCTTCGAGGATCGGTTCGCCTATTCAACCGATGTGGCCTATATGGACGATACCGAGCTTGCCCGGCTGTCGGGGATCGAGTTGTGGATCGTCGATTGCCTGCGCGAGAGTGAATCCAAGGCGCATTCCCACCTGGCGCGCAGCCTGTCCTGGATTGAGGCGGTGCAGCCCGATCGGGCGTATTTCACCCATATGACCAGCGATATTGACTATGCCGCGACCTTGGCCAAGCTGCCGCCGGGC
>JAQBUJ010000554.1 GCA_027623845.1 Pseudomonadota bacterium | reverse complement strand
CGGAAATCGTCGGTGAACCCGGCGGATCCAACATGCATGAGGATTATCGCGAGAGCGCCTGGTTCAAACGCGGCCTGACCTCGGCGACGCCGACCTGGACCCGGACCTATCGGTTTTCCGACGGCCGGCCAGGCGTTTCCGCCGTGATGGCCCATAGAAAATCGCCCGGAACGCCGCCGGTTGGGGTTTTCCACGTCGACATCCCGTTGGCAGCCCTGGAGAATTGGCTCGGCACCGTGAAAGTCGGCAAACGCGGGCACGTATTCCTGGTGCATCGAGACGGCAGCCTCGCCGCCGGCCCCCGGGTGGACGGCAAGCGCGACCCGGATATCGAGGCGCTGGTCAATGCCGGCCTTGGTTCGCTTGCTGGGCCGCCGCAAGTCGATAGCGCCGGGCAGATCCACTCCCGAAGTTTTGAGCACGGCGGAACCAGTTTTCACGTCGCGGTCATTGGCGCCGATACGATCAAGGGCCTCGATTGGCACGTCGGCGTCGCGGTCCCCGAAGATGACGTCTTGCGTCTGGCCAACGAGCGGATGACCACGACCGTGGTCTTTGCGCTGGGGGCGACGGTGCTGGTGTTACTATTGGGCGCGCTACTGGCCAGCCGCATCGCCAATCCTTTGCGCCGGATGACCCGGGAGCTCAGTGAGGTCGCACGGATGCGGATCAGCGACGCCGTGCCCGGCGGATCGATGGTGCAGGAGGTCACGACCTTGGGTCAGGCCTTGGCGGCAATGAAATCGGCGCTGCGATCGCTCGAACGCTATGTGCCGCCGGAAGTCGCCCGGCGTCTGGTGACCGGCGGCCAGGCGGCGATCATCGGTGTCGAACAGCGCCGGCTCAGCATTTTCGTCTCCGATATTGAGGGCTTCACCGGCATCACAGAAACCCTTGAACCGGGCCATCTGGTCGAGGAACTGAACAGCTATTTCAACGACATGACCCAGATCATCCGCGGCCAGCAGGGCACCATCGACAAATTCATGGGCGACGGCATCCTCGCCTTCTTCAACGCCCCCATGGAGGTTCCGAACCATGCCGCCCTGTCCTGCCACGCGGCGCTGCAATCAATCGCGATGACAGAATCCGTGGTCGCCAGTCGGATCGAGGATCAGCGCCCGGTGTTCCGTATCCGTGTCGGCCTGGCGGTTGGCGAGGTGCTGGTCGGCAATGTCGGGTCGAACGAACGTTTCGGCTATACGGTGATCGGCGACACGGTCAACGTCGCCGCCCGGTTGGAGGGAGTGAACAAGGCCTATGGCACCCGGATCATCGCATCGGACGATTTACGGGCCGAGGCTGGTAGCGGCTTCGTTTGGCGGCGCTTGGACCGGGTCGCGGTCGCTGGCCGAGCCGGTGGTCTGCCGATCTGCGAGTTGATCGGGTTGGAGGGCGAAGTCGGCGCGGAAATTCTGGCCGCGCGGGACCGCTACGAGGCGGCGCTCGACGCCTATTTCGCCGGCGATTTTCAAACAGCGGCAGACGGATTCGCCGATCTTGCAAACCGCCGTCCCGACGACAAGGCCGCCGCCGTCATGGCCGAGCGCGCCGCCAGGTTATCGAGGGAATCGGCGCCGGCTGATTGGGATGGCGTTTACGTATTCCAAACCAAGTAGACGCCCGGCCCAAAATACTCCGGGCTTAGTAGATACGGCCCACTCTCAGGGTATCGCCTCTCACCCGGCCCTTAGCATCTCCACATGCGGGATGCCGTCCTCGTCATAAGGTCCGCGCATGGCGGCGTAGCCGAGGCTCTCGTAAAAACCCTGAAGCTGTACTTGAGCATTCAGCCGAACGGCTGGGGTGGCGAACTGCTCCTGGCAATACCGATGCGCCTCCTCCATCAAAGCCCGCGCCGTGCCCTTACCGCGCGCCGCCGTGGTGACCAACACCCGACCGACCGCCGGCTCGGAGTAATAGTCGCCGGGCGCGAAAACCCGGCAATAGGCGCAGACCAGACTTGATGAATTATGGCCGACAAGGTGGTGGGCGATCGGGTCCAGGCCATCAATATCCGGATAGAGGCAGCGCTGTTCGAGAATGAAAACGTCCTGACGGACCTGCATCACTTCCAGCAGCAGTTCAGCCGGCATGTCGGCGAGACCGGACCAACGCCACCGGGTACTCATGGTTTAATCATCACCAGTTGTTGCCGGCCGAGGCGCACCCGGGCGATCGCACTGACCGGAACCAGTTTGGCCGAGCGGTTGCCTCGCTCCGCGATCCAATCCTCGAGCACCGCCAGGGTGGCGTCGCGCGGGTGGCCGATGGCGATCGCGGTGCCTTCGGTCTCGGCGATATGTTCGGCCTTCAGCAAGCGAAACCAGACTTCTTCCTGGCTGTCGACATCATCGAGAAACACATCGCGCACGATCGTCGGCACGCCCATTTTCGGCCCCAAAGACAGCGCCACCGCACGCGGCGTCGTCAGACTGTCGAGGAACAGGTGGCCACTTCGGCGGATCGCCCCCAGCACCAGACGCATACGCGCCGGGTCGGCGGTGAGTCGGCTGCCCATGTGGTTGTTGACCGCGACAAAACCCGGAAACCGACCGAGCGCGAAGTCGATCCGTTCGCGCAACTCACCATCGCTCAGCTTCATCAACAAAGCGCCGGGGCCGGGATCGGCGTCGCCTTCCGGCTCCATCGGCAAGTGCAGCATAAGCTCGTGGCCGCGCGCCCGAGCCGAACCGGTCTGGGCGATCAGGTCGTCGGCATAGCTCATATAGGAAAGCGTCAGCGGCCCCGGCAGCCGCGTGGCCTGCTCGGAGCGGCGGCGGTCGAGGCCCATATCGTCCAGAATAATGGCGATCATCGGGGTTCCCGGCGGCACCGAATGGACCATCGCATTGTCGATCCAAACTTGTCGCGGCGCCGGGTCCGGTGCTGGCGCAACGGCAAGACGCTGCTGGCCCAAGGGTCGCGTGGTTGGTCGCGTGGTTGGGGACACCGTGGCCGGTCGGATCGGGGACAGAGGCGCCGCCGGAGCCGAACGGGGCGTGACGGTCCTGGCGGGGACAGCGGCGCGCGCCGGTTCGGAGACCGGCATGGCCGCCTCGGGCGCCGGGT
>JAQBUJ010000553.1 GCA_027623845.1 Pseudomonadota bacterium | reverse complement strand
GCGACAGCGTGTCGGTGAACGCCGGGTCCGGGCTCGAGGCGTCGCGCCACATGCCCTGGGCCTTGGCATAGGCCTCGACCAGGGCGATCCGGTCATCCTCGCGGCCGGTGAACTTGAGATACGAGATCGTCTCGGCGTCGATCGGGAAGAAACCGCAGGTGGCGCCGTATTCCGGCGCCATATTGGCGATCGTCGCCCGGTCGGCCAGGGTCAACTCATCCAGGCCGGGGCCGAAAAACTCGACGAACTTGCCGACCACGCCATGCGACCGCAGCGCCTGGGTCACCGTCAACACCAGATCGGTCGCGGTGGCGCCCTCCGGCAACTTGCCGGACATCTTGAAACCGATGACCTCGGGGATCAGCATTGAGACCGGTTGACCCAGCATCGCCGCCTCGGCCTCGATACCGCCAACGCCCCAGCCTAGAACCGCCATGCCGTTGACCATGGTGGTGTGGCTGTCGGTGCCGACCAGAGTGTCCGGATAGGCGATGGTCTTGCCGTCCTCTTCCTTGGTCCAGACGGTTTGCGCCAGATATTCCAGGTTAACCTGATGGCAGATCCCGGTTCCCGGCGGCACGACCCGGAAGTTGCGGAACGCCTCGGAGCCCCAACGCAAGAACTCATAGCGCTCACCATTGCGCTCGAACTCCAGCTCGACATTCTTTTTGAACGAGTCCGGCCCGCCGAAATTGTCGACCATGACCGAGTGATCAATGACCAGATCGACCGGCGAGAGCGGGTTGATCCGCTCCGGGTCGCCGCCCATCGTGATCATCGCGTCGCGCATCGCCGCCAGGTCGACGACGGCGGGAACGCCGGTGAAGTCCTGCATCAGCACCCGGGCCGGTCGGTAGGCGATCTCGCGGGTCGACTTGCGTTCCTTCAGCCAGGCGGCGACCGCCTTGACGTCATCGATGGTGACGCTGCGGCCATCCTCAAAGCGCAGTAGGTTTTCCAGCAGCACCTTCAGTGAATACGGCAGGGTGCGGATCTCTGGAAAGCCGGCGTCGGCCATAGCCTCCAGGCTGTAGTAATCGTAACTTTTGCCCCCGGCGCTCAGGGTGCGGCGGGTTTTCAGTGTGTCTTGGCCAGCAGTCATGCCCGGTCTCCATTTCAGCGATGAATGCGGCCGGCCGAGGTGTGCCTCGGCCCGGTCGGCGGTGCCCCTTTTGGGGGCAAAAGTGGTTCTTCACCAAGGGCGCGTTATGCGCCGCCCTCGGCGCGCCGGGACTATAGCTTGAAGTGCGATGGGGGGCTAGAGGGACACCGTGTTCTAAGACCCGGCCTCCGCATCGGCCCTGAGTTCCACCCGGCGGATCTTGCCGGAGATGGTTTTTGGCAGTGCATCGCGATATTCGATTTCGCGCGGGTATTTGTACGGCGCCGTCACTTTTTTGACGAAATCCTGAATCTCGATGGTCAAGGCGTCCGAGCCTTGGTGGCCGGGGGCCAGGATTACATAAGCTTTGACGATCTCACCGCGGATCGCGTCGGATTTGCCGACCACCGCCGATTCCTGCACGGCGGGATGCTCGATCAGGGCGCTTTCCACCTCGAACGGGCTGATCCGGTAGCCAGCCGATGAAATGATGTCGTCCGAGCGGCCGACGAACCAGATATAGCCGTCGGCATCGCGGGTTGCGGTGTCGCCGGTATAATACCAGCCGTTACGGAACGAGCGCGCCGTGCCCTCAGGATCGCGAAAATAACCAGTGAACAGCCCCGGCGGGTACGGATCGGTGATCTTTACCGCGATATGACCAACCGTGTCGTCGGCGCAGACGGCGCCGTCATCCTCGATAATGCCGATCTCGATCCCCGGTACCGGACGACCCATCGAGCCGGGACGCACCTCCATACCGGGAAAGTTGGCGACGATGTTGACGGTCTCGGTCTGGCCATAACCGTCATAGACATCGCAGCCGGTCGCCGCCTTCCAGGAACGCATCGCCTCGGGGTTGAGCGGCTCTCCAGCGCCGATGCAATGGCGCAGCGAGGAGAGGTCATAGCCGCTCACATCCATCTGGGCGAACAATCGATAGATCGTCGGCGGTGCGCAGAAGGTGGTGACCTTGTGGTCCTCGATGATTTTCAGGTGTTGATCAGCGTCGAACCCCTCGCCATCGAACAGCAGGATCGCCGAACCGGCCAGCAGCGGCGGAAACACCAAGCCCCACGCCGCCTTGGCCCAGCCGGTATCGGTGAGGGTCCAATGCACGTCATGCTCGTCCAGGGTCATCCAGTATTTCTGGGTGATGGTGTGGGCCAGGCCGTAGCCGTAATCGCGCTCGACCATCTTCGGCATCGATGTGGTGCCGGAGGTGAAATAGATCAGCATCGGATCGGTGGTGCTGTTTGGCGCTACCGAGGCCCGGTCCAGCGTATGGGGTGCGGCGGCGCAGGCCTGTTCCATCGACGTCCAACCGTCCAGCGGGTCGCCGTCGACAACGATCAGATGCTCCAGGGTAGGGCACTTGTCCTTCACCGCCTCGACCTTCTCGACATGCGCCGAGGTGACGATCACCAGCTTGGCGCCGGACCGGTTGACCCGATATTCGATATCTTTGGCGGTCAACAGATTGGTGCCCGGCATCGCCACTACCCCGGTCTTCATGCAGCCGAGCAGCACATGATACCAGGCCGCCAGCCGGGGGATCATCACGAAGGCGAAATCCCCCTTGACGGCGCCGAGGTCGTTCAACACATGGGCAAAGCGGTTCGAGGCCCGTTCCAGATCGGAATAGCTGTGCTTGACCACGTTCTGGCCGGTCTTATCGATGGCGATCAGCGCCGTCTTGTCGGCCTCGCGGGCGCGTTTGGCGACAACGTCGAAGGCGAAATTGTAATCGTCGGGGATCTTCAGATCGAAATCCCGGCACGCGGCCTCGTAGTCGAAGCTTGGGGGGGTGGCGTTCATGGGGCAGTCTCCCGAATGCGGGCCGCGGTCGTCGCTGGCAAATCCGTGGCTATGAGACGACGCCCCGTGCGGAAATTCAAGATCCCTACCCAACCATCCCAGGGCAATCGGGTGAATTTTCGCGTGACATGAATTGAGCAGTCTGAATCCCTCGA
>JAQBUJ010000552.1 GCA_027623845.1 Pseudomonadota bacterium | reverse complement strand
TGCCGAACTTCATCTATGACAATTGGTCGTTCTCGGTCGGGTTGGCCGTACAGTTTTGATCAGCCCTCGTAATATTTGGCGAGGCAGGAGGAACGGGTGATGATGCGTAATTTGATAACCAAAGCACGGGTCGTCGGCGGCGTTCTTTGCGCGGCAGCGCTGTATTCAACCCTGTATTCAACCCTGTATTCAACCCTGTATTCAACCCTGGCGATGGCGGCCACCGATCGCGAGGTCGGGGTTACCGCGGGGGTCAACACCACGGCCCAGGGAACGCCGCCGTCGGGCGAGAAACGCACGCTCTTGACCGGCACCAAAATGCATTTCGAGGAAAAAGTCGTAACCAACGCCACAGGGCGGGCTCAGCTGCTCTTTGCGGACGGTTCCTCGATGACCGTGGGGCCGAATTCCGACTTGGTGATCGACACGTTTATCTACAACCCCGACACCAAGACCGGGGAAATGGCGGTCAACCTGACCAAGGGGTTTATCCGGTCTTGGTGTCGGGCGGATCAGCAAGAAAAACGCCGTCCGTATTAAAACGCCGATTGGCAGCATTGGCATCCGAGGCGGCATCGCGCTGGTTGAAATGCAACCCGCTGGCGCCCTGGAGGTCGATTTCCTGTTTGGCGAGGAACTCGTTCTGGAGGTCGATGGCAATGTCCAGACCACGACCACGCCAGGAACCTTCATGTCTGTCGCCGGGGCTGGCCAGGCCCCCTCGGCGCCCGTGCGCCGGGCGTCGTCGGAACTCAATCAGCGCTTACGCAGTTTCGAGAGCCAGGCGGACGATGACTCGCAGACTGCCGACACGGATGGCAACAATCAAAGCGGCGGGCAAAGCGGAGGCCAGGGCAACGACCAGACGGGCGACCAACAAGCCGGGAGCAATAACGCCGGCAGATCCGCCGGTGATGGTGAAAATGCAGGCGGCGGCCCAGCGCCTCGCGGTGGTCCGGCGTCGACGATCGAGACTCAAATGGCCAATCTCTCGGATGACGGCCAAGGCGGCGGCATTGATATTGGCCCGGGCGGCCCGACGGCGCCCCAGGGCGGCCCGGGCACGACGCTTGGCGGTGATGCTGCGCTTTCGTTGGATGGTGGCATTGACGCGCCGCAACCCCGGCCGGAAGAGGACCAACCCGACACGGTCTTGCCGCCGATATTAGATCCAATCGTCGAGGAGCCGATCCTGGTCACGGAACCACTGCCGGAACCACTGCCGGAACCACTGCCGGAACCGATCGCCCCCGTCGCCGAACCGACTCCCGTGGTCGTCGTTTCCGAGCCCGAGCCCACCCCGCCCCCGCCGCCCACGGCGTTGTCGAAAACCTTTGCTGGTTTTGCCTTGCGCGGCGATACAAGTTTCCCGTCTCTCGGCGCTAATACCACCAATACGCTCGCAACACTGGGCTCCCGGCGGTTCACCAGCGCCAGTGCGTCCGGCAGTGATGTCTCTGTTGGCGGCGTTCTGACCGCGACGTCCAGCAACGGGAGTTACCAGATCTTTTTTCCGGGAACGGCCAGCGCATCGCCGACCAACCTCTCGGCCTGTCCGAATGCTAGCCTGAATTGCTCGACGCTGATCGCCGGGGTGACCCCAAGCACCGTATCCGGACCGATTGATCATGCCGCGGATCCGAATTTTTACCTTTACGCGCTAAACGTGGACAGCGAAAAGGAATTGATCGTCGTCGGAACGGAGTTTACTGGCAGCGCCCCGGTAACCGGTGCGTCGATATTTTCCATCAAGCCGGATCCGTTTCTGGCCTCCGACCTTGCGTACATTCGCAGCAGGGAGTCCGGGTTCGCCAATGGAGGCGGCGACATCAAGGCCTATGTGAAGTGGTCGTCCACGTCGGGCAGCGCACCGTTTATCGCCAGCGCGTTCGAAATAGATCAGACCAACGGAAAATCAAGTTCCAGCGCGATCATCGGTCGGGTCATCGGCACCACCAATCCCTATTTGGTCGGGGTTGGCTATGGACAGGTAGACCAAACCGCCACGGCAATTCCGAAACTGTATGTCGGGGGGGCGTTTTCCGCCGATACCGATGCGGGACGTGATTTTTTCGGCACCAGCGCACCTGACCATTTCATTTTGCAATCCGTCGAGGACGCAGATTCGGGCGGTTGGTCTGTCGGTGTGACCGACGCGGCGGGCAGCACCCCCTATTTCCCAGTCAATGCAGTGAACATTCAAGGACCGCACACGGTGAATGCCGCCAACACGCAGCTCACCAACGTGGCTCTTACCGGATATTATGGCGGCGCTGGCACCCTGGGAGGGACCCCGGGCGCCTATGTCGCGACAACCGCTGCGGATACGGCATTTCTCTCCTTGAGTACCGGAATCGATATACCGATCGTCGATATCAGCGTCTCGGCCGACGCAGGTTCGACGACCATCACCACCACTGGCGGCGGCGGCGCTGCCTTGGTAGACGATAGACATTTCGGCACTCAATTACTGACCGGCGCCACCACGGGCGGCGGAACCGAGGCAACGGTCGCATTAGGTTATTTGGTGACCGGCGGAGACAATTCGGCGAATTTCGACCTCTGCGCCACCTGCGAGTTTCTCACCTGGGGTCTCTGGGGCCATGAGCAATCCAGCAATGGCGTGGTTTTCCATATGGCGAGTTGGGTTGCCGGCGTCGCCACGAATTTTGGAACCCTGGGCAGCCTCGCCGCGTCGGGAACCTATTCTGGTAACGTGATCGGCAGCATTATCAACAACAATGAAACCCAGGTGAAGACCGGCACTTTTGCCGCTTCCGTCACCTTAGCTGGCGCGTCGTCTACTATTTCATTGACCGATTTAACCTTCGACGGCGTCAGCTTCACCGGCGGGTCCGCCTTTGATGCGACGGCTTCGTATTTCGCGGTATCGACCGCCGCCCCCGGCGGTCGGGCCTTGGAGATGCGCGGCGCCTTCTTTGGCACCGATGGCGCGAATATTCCTCCGGAGATCGGCGGAGACTTCAAGATCACCGGCACGCTCTATACGGCGGGCGGCGTTTTTGCCGGTAAGAAGTAACCGACGGTTTGGCCATGCCTTTCGATCACAGCCTC
>JAQBUJ010000551.1 GCA_027623845.1 Pseudomonadota bacterium | reverse complement strand
AGTTGCTGGCGATCGGCATTTTTGTCTTCGAGACCACCGGCTCGGCGCTTCTGGTCGCGGTGATGACGATTGCCCGTCAATTGCCGTTGGCGTTGTTCGGGGTCTTCATTGGCCCGATGGCCGAGCGCACCAACCGCAAATATTTGATGATTTTCGGCTTCGCCGTGATGACCGCGTCGACGGCGACCATGGGGTTACTGGCCAATCTCGGGGTGATAGAGATCTGGCAGATCGCGATTTGCGTCTTCATCAGCGGCAGTTGTTGGGCGCTTGATTATCCCGTCCGCCGGACTTTGATCGGCGAGTTTGCCGGGCCGGAACGTCTTGGCACCGGCATATCGCTTGATTCCGCGACCAACAATATAACCCGCATGGTCGGACCGTTCGCTGGCGGCGTCGCCTATGGTCTGGTCGGCCTGCAAGGCGCGTTTCTGGTCTCCGGTCTGGCGCATTTCACCTGTGTGCTGATCGCGCTCTCCTTGAGCCTGGATCACACCAAAGTCCGCAGCTCAGTCGAGCCTTATCTGACGATGTTGAAACAAGGGCTGAACATCGTTCGCGGTTCGCCCGAGTTGATCGGCGTGTACCTCGTCACCATCATTTTGAACGTTTTCGGCTTTCCCTACGCCTCGATGGTGCCGGTGCTCGGAAGGGCCCGGTACGATGTCGAGCCGGCCCTGGTTGGATTGTTGTCGGCGGCCGAGGGGGCGGGCGCTTTCGCCGGCGCCTTGGTCATTGCCTTTGTCGCTCGCCCCGCCTGGTTCAAGCGGCTGTATCTCTATGGGGCGGCCAGCTTCATGTGCCTCATCTTCGCTCTGTCGTTCGCCGCCGATTATTGGTTCGCGGTCTCGATCCTGCTGTTTGCCGGGCTGGGCATGGCTGGATTTGGTGCGATGCAAAGCACCCTGGTGCTGCTGCTGGCGCCGGTGGAAGCGCGCAGCCGGCTCATGGGGTTGCTGTCGGTTTGTATCGGCTGCTCGCCGATCGGCCTGTTTAATTTAGGATTGCTGGCGGATTGGGTGGGCGCGCCGTTGGCGTTGACGTTGGTCTCTTCCACCGGGCTGCTGCTGCTCGCGGCGACGGTGTATTTTATTCCCGCGATCCGCCGCTGATCGCTCGGCTATTCGACGAAATCCCGAAAATACTCGACCGTGCGCTCAAGCCCGGCGGCAAGTGGAATGCTGGGCCGCCAGTCGAGGTGGTGCTCGGCCTTGGTGATGTCCGGACGCCGCTGCATCGGGTCGTCGGTCGGTCGGGGATGATAAGTAACCGGCGACGCCGACCCGGCGATCTCGGTGATCCGGGTGGCCAACTCGCGCACGGTGATTTCCGTGGGGTTTCCAAGATTAATCGGGCCGGTCACCGCATCTTCGGTCTCCATCAGCCGCAATAGGCCCTCGATCAGATCATCGACATAACAGAACGACCGGGTCTGCAGGCCATCCCCATAGAGGGTGATCGGCTCTCCCTTGAGGGCGGCGATAATGAAGTTGGAGACCACACGGCCATCATTGGGATGCATGCGCGGTCCATAGGTGTTGAAGATCCGCGCCACCTTGATGCCGAGCCCATGCTGCCGCCGGTAATCAAAGAACAGCGTCTCGGCGCAGCGCTTGCCCTCGTCATAGCAGGCGCGCGGGCCGATCGGGTTGACGTGGCCCCAATAGTCCTCGGTCTGAGGATGCACGCTGGGGTCGCCATAGACCTCGCTGGTGGAGGCCTGAAGGATCTTGGCGCCCAGTCGCTTGGCCAGGCCCAGCATGTTGATGGCGCCATGCACGCTGGTCTTCGTGGTTTGGACCGGGTCATGCTGATAGTGGATCGGCGAGGCCGGGCAGGCGAGGTTGTAGATCTCATCAACCTCGACATAGAGCGGCATGGTTACGTCATGACGCATCAGCTCAAAGTTCGAGCGGCCGAGCAAATGGGCGACGTTGTCCTTGGAACCGGTAAAGAAATTGTCGAGGCACAGCACATCATCGCCCCGCTCGATCAGGCGGTCGCAAAGATGCGAGCCGAGAAACCCGGCGCCGCCGGTCACCAGAATTCGTTTACTCTGCCGCTTCATGGCGCGGTCCCATCCTCGCGATTGCCGGTGACAAGAGTTTTAGCTGGTTTGCGGTGGGATGCCGAAGTGATTTTCCTGGCCGGCATGGAGCCGCGAGTCGCGATCCTGGAACCGGCCCGGCCGGATGAATTCCTGAGTCCACCGAAAGAATCCCCTGGATTCCCCTGGCGAGTCACGCGACTCGCCTGATTTCAACGATTCGAGTTGCGTCGACCCACCATGGCGGGTAGGCTCGCCTCATCGAAATACTACATGTAGTGATTTGGCGGCAGCCGAATGATGCGCCGCCTGATCACCGAACGCCAAGCTTAGAGGAGCTACACATGGCTGAAGCGGTGGTGAGTGTCTGGACCGAGGAACGACTGGGGAATCTGACGCGGCTTTGGGCCGAAGGGTTGTCGATTACTCAAATCGGCTTGGCGATTGGGTTGTCGCGCAATGCCGTGGTGGGCAAAGTGCATCGCATGGGACTGCCCAAGCGGCAGTCGCCGATCGTGCGCTCCGACAAGCCGGTGGAGCCGAAGCGGCGCAAGCTCTCGCCGTTGACGGTTGCCGATTGGGATCGCAACAAATGCTGCTGGCCGATTGGTGATCCCAGGGCGTCGGATTTCCATTTCTGCGGCGATAAGATCCGCGAAGGTCGGCCCTATTGCGCCAGCCATTGCGAAAAAGCCTACACGAACACCAGGGAACGCTCGGCGGCTTGAGCAAGTCAGGGCCTCGGTGCGATCGCATCGGGGCCCGCTAGGCTCATGGTCCGGCGCCGGGTGGCGCAGCTCATTTGACGCCGGGTCGCCGACCTTTAGGAATATTACGGTTCCCTGACATATCCATCCAGAGGACGCCCCGACGATCGGCGCCACATCGTGCTGGTTCGCGAAAATACCGCGAAAAATATCGATTTGTCGGTCACTCGAGCCCGGACATGCTAGGCGCATTCCGGTGGCGCGGGCGCGCGTGAAGCGTGGCTGTTCTTGGGCCGGCCTAGGGACGTTCGGAGTTCCAGAGACCTCAGGGATAACGA
>JAQBUJ010000550.1 GCA_027623845.1 Pseudomonadota bacterium | reverse complement strand
GGGTGGCGATCGCCGTCGGCGGCAGCCGGACATCCGCAGCCTCGCCTTGCATGGCGATGAAAGCCAGGAACGCCACCGCCCAGCCCTTGAGCGCCATCAACTCCCAGGAATGAACGCAATAGCCGATGGAATAAGCCATGGCCGAGCGATTTTTAAATATCGGCCTAAAGTCGAAAAGCCGGCCACCACCGGGCCCGGCTGCCAGCGGGCGTTTGCCCGGCACCAGCAACAGCACCGCCATCCAGGCGCAACCGGCCGAGATCGCCAGCATCACGAAGGCCCAACGCCAGCCGACCAAAGTATCAAGCCCGTCCGAGACCACATAGGACAGACCGCCGGCGATGCCGATACCGGCCGCATGCCAGGACACCGCCCGGGTCATCAAGCGACCGTCAACCCGGTCATATAAGTGCCGGCCCAGCCGATACCGGTCAGGGTTCGGCAAATCGCAGCACTGACAAAGCCGTCCGCCAACAACCCGAAGGACAGGTAGGAAACCACAATGCAGGCGACACCGAACAAATAGACCCGCTTGGGGTCGATCCGATCGGTCAAGGTAACCAGGATCGGCACCGCACAGGTATAGCCGGCATAGAAGGCTGCGGTTATCGTCCCGGCCTGGCCGTTACTCAACTCCCAGCGATTCATGAAACCGGGCATCAACGCCGGATAAGCGTATGAGCCCAATTGCGCGAAGACCTGAGCGACGCAGACCACGCCAACCAGCGCCGCCGGAGACATTTTGATCGGAGTCGGCTTGATCGGAATCGGCGTGGTTTCATGCATGCAAGTTCAGACGCCATCCACCAGATAGCGGCCGATGATGTTTCGTTGAATTTGCTGGGTGCCCTCGACGATCTGCAAGACCTTGGCATCGCGAAAATAGCGATTGATCGGATAGTCGCCGGATATGCCCGCCGCCCCGAACAGCTGCACCGCATCCGTCGCCACCTTCATGGCGGTATCGCTGGCATGGCACTTGGCGACCGCCGCCTGCATCGCCAAGGGCTTGCCGGTCATTCCAGCATCAGCCGAAGCGGCGCATTTATAGACCAGGCCGCGCGCCGCCTCAGTCTGGATATGCATATCCGCCAGCATCCATCGCACGCCCTGAAAATCCACCACCGATTGACCGAAGGCGGCGCGGTCGCGCACGAAGGCCAGGGCATGGTCGTAGGCCCCCTGGGCCAGCCCGACGCCGCGCGCGCCGATAATTGGTCGTGAGATGTTGAAGGCCTCCATGACAATGCGAAACCCCTTACCCGGCTCTCCCAGCATCGCATTGGCCGGTACGAAAGCATCGTCAAAGAACAGCGGGCAGGACGGCACCCCGCGCGCGCCCATCTTCTTTTCCGGCGGGCCGATGGTGAAACCGGGCGTGTCACGGTCGACGATGAAGAAATTGATCGCCCCCCTGCCCTCTGTATCGCCGCTGCGCGCCGCAACCACGACGAAATCCGCGACGGAGGAATTCGTGCACCAGATCTTGGTGCCATTGATCCGGTAGCCGCCGGGAACCGCCTCGGCGCGGGTGCGAATGCCGGCGACATCCGAGCCGCTCTGCGCCTCTGTGGTGGAGAAGGCGCCGCGCAGCGCACCACTGGCCAGACCGGGCAGATAGCGTTCCTGCTGCTCCGGCGAACCGCCCGCCAGGATCGCGCCAAACGGCACCCATTGGACCACCAGCAGATAGGCCGTGTTGTAGCAAACCCGACCAAATTCCTCGATCGCCATACACGCGCCAAGGATACTGCCGGTGCCGCCATAGCGTTCCGGAAACGGCAAGGTGAACAGGCCTAATTCGCGCAACAGGTCGAACATATCTTGTGGGTATTGTGCCGTCGCGTCGATCTCATCGGCCCGCGGCGCGACCTTTTCCAAGGCCACCCGCCGGACCATGTCGCGGATCTGTTGATGCTCTTCACTGATCTCATGAAACATGCTGCTTCCCCCGCAACCGAACCGCCTCAGGCGGCCTTCCAGGCGTCAATCTCCGCCGCCGGCAACCACCCGGACAACGCGTCGTCAAGGCTGACCATATGGGCCCGCACCGGCGGCGTCGGGGCTGGATTAGGGGTCCGGCTAAAGCGCGGCGCCGGCGCCGGTTGGACCACGCCATCCAACTCGATGAAGGTCTTGCGGGCCTTGTTGTGCGGGTCGTCCGCCACCTCGTCCATCTCCAGAACCGGCGCAAAACAGGCATCGCTGCCGCCCATGATCGCGACCCACTGATCGCGGGTCTTGGTTTTGAAACGATCGGCGATGATCTGTTTCAGCCGAGGCCAATCGGCTCGATCCATCTGCTTGGTGACGATCGACGGATCAAGCTCCATCAGCTCAAGCATTTCGGCATGGAATTTCGGCTCTATGGCGGCGACGGATACGTATTTGCCATCGGCGCACTCGTAGGAATCATAAAAATACGAGCCGGAATCCAGGACATTGGCGCCGCGAGTTTTGGTCAGCAGGCCAGCCGCGAACATCCCGAAAGGCGCCGCCATCAACGACGCCGCGCCATCAACCATCGCCGCATCGACAACCTGGCCCTTACCGGAACCACGGGTCTCCAACAGAGCCGCCAAAACCCCGACAACAAGATAGAGCGCGCCGCCGCCATAGTCGCCGACCAGGTTCAACGGCGGGGCCAATTGCGCTCAAGGCGCCGCTCATGGCGATATAATTGAGGTCATGGCCGGCCGCCTGCGCCATTGGGCCATCCTGGCCAAACCCGGTCATCCGGCCGTAGACCAGCTTGGCGTTGCGCGCAAAACAGTCATCCGGCCCCAAGCCCAGCCGCTCGGTGACGCCGGGCCGGAAGCCTTCGATCAGCACGTCGGCCTCCTCGACCAGGCGCAACACCCGGTCGCGGTCCTCGGGTTGCTTCAGATTGAGCGCGATCGCATTGCGTGATCGTAGGGTGATGTCGCAATTCAACGGTCGCTGCACGCCAAGACCACTGGGTTCGGCCCGCTCGACCCTAAGAACCGTCGCCCCCATATCCGCAAGCATCATCGCGGCCATCGGCCCCGGGCCGATCCCCGCAAGCTCGATGATCTTGATACCTTTGAGTGGTCCCATGCCGTGCGCTCCCGTCGATGTTTCGCCCGAC
>JAQBUJ010000549.1 GCA_027623845.1 Pseudomonadota bacterium | reverse complement strand
TATGGACGCGGGCGAGATGCGCGATTTTCTGGGTAGCGAACACTACATGGGCGGCTGGATCGACGGGCGCGGCGGCACCTTGCACCCGCTCAAGTTCGTGCGCGGGCTGGCACGGGCCGCCGAGGCGCAAGGCGCGCGGATCTACGAGAACTCGCCGGCCACGGGCGTTGCGCGCGCGGGGAGCGATTGGGTCGTCGCGACGCCGCGGGGCCGGATCCGGGCGCCGAGGCTGGCGATCATGACCAATGCCTATGCCGATGGGTTTTGGCCGCGGCTGGCGCGCAGTTTCGTGCCTGTGAACAGCTTCCAGATCGCCACGGCGCCGCTGCCTGCCGATGTGCTCGACACCGTTGTGCCCGAGGGGCATGGCGTGTCGGACATGCGCCGGCTGCTGGTCTATTACCGGCGGGGGCCGGGGAAGCGGCTCTTGATCGGCGGGCGGGGCACCTTGCGCCCACCGAAAAGCGCGGCCGATTTCGACGCGCTGGCGCATGTGCTGCGGCGGCTTTTTCCGCAGATCGGCGATGTCGCGATCACGCATCGCTGGTACGGCCGCGTGGCGATCACCACCGATGCCAAGCCGCGGCTTTACATTCTGGGCGAGGGGGCGATCGCGCTTGTGGGATGCAACGGGCGGGGCGTGGCGATGTTCACGGCCCTGGGCGAGGAGATCGCTGAGTGGCTCCGGTCGGGCCGTGACGACGATCTGCCGCTTGCCCCGCAGCGGCGCATCGGCACGATCCCCTTCCACGGGTTGAACCGGCTTTACGTGGCCGGCGCCTCGTCCTGGTACCGGATGCGCGACTGGATGAATTGAACCACGGGGTAAGAGGAGACAGGATGACAGACAGGTCGCTAATCAACACGGGCCGCATCGACTGGGCGGGGGAAAACCACTGCCTGTACCTGGAAGCCGGCCCCGACGGGCCGTGGACCGCGGCCTTCAGCGTGTTCCGCATCAAGTGGTCGCCCTTCGGGCCGGGCGCCGGGGTCATGGCGCTGTGCCGGCCTAGCGCGGAGACTGCGGACAGGGAGAATTTCTGCCTGAGCGACAACGAGCGGCTGTTCCGCTGGCTGGCCGAGGAATTCGCGCTGCATTACGGGGCGTTCAAGGACCGCCCCGCCTTCGAGACGATGGCTTTCGACGCGCTGCAATCGCAGGAGGGCGGCCATGTGCCCGACGGCAGCTATCGCGAGCGTTTCACCAGCGCGGGGCGCGACCTGGTGCTGGAGTGGCGCGAGTTGCGCCCGCCCGTGCAGCTTCAACTGACGCCCGAAACCACGTCGACCGGGCGGCACGAGGTGTTCGGCAGCTATGTTACCGCCGGCAGCGCCGGCGCGCGGCTCAACGGCAGGCCGCTGGACGGCGCCGTTCATGCCAAGCCCTTTCTCGTGGGCGAGACGACATCCGCCTACCTGATCTTCAGCGAAAGCTGGATCGTGCCGGAGGGCGTCGCCGCTGGGGAGCGCGTCGCGTGACAGGTGGGTGCGGGCATACCCCGCCGGCCCTTTCCGGAGAGCCCCCCGCCCTGGGCGCTATACACGGCTCGGGCGAACCCCGGGGCAAGACCGGCCGGTCCGGCCGGCCGGGGGGCATTTTCCATTTTACGAGGACCGCATCATGACGGAAGAAAAACAGGCGCCGAATGCCGGGGCAACGGAGGAGGCGGTGGCCGCCGATCACCTGCACCGCGCGCCCGCCCCGGCCGAGCGCACCGAGAGGGAGACCGAGAAGGGCCCCGACGAGCGGATGAACGAGAAGGTCGGCCAGCGCATCCGTGCCCTGCGCAAGGACCGAGGCTGGACCGTGGTGAAGATGAGCGAGCGGACGGGCGTTGCGCGCTCGACCCTGACCAAGCTGGAAACCGGCCAGATGTCGCCCACCATCGGCCTGTTGCAGAAGATCGCGGCGGGGCTGGAGCTGAACCTAACCGATCTTCTGGATGACCGGCCCGGCGGCGGCCAGGGCGGGCGGCGCGCGATCACCCGGCTGGGCAAGGGCGAATTCCTGGAACATGACGGCCGCATCCACGAGGTGCTGTGCGGCGAGCTGTCGAACAAGAAGATCGTGCCCTTCCGATCCACCATTCCGGCGCAATCTGAACAGGGTATCCAGCGTTGGTATCAGCATGACGGAGAGGAATTCATCTACGTGCTGGCTGGCACGATCGTTCTGAAAAGCAAGCTTTACGCGCCGGTGGAGCTGACGGCGGGCGACAGTGTCTATTTCGACGCCAACCTCGACCATATTGTGGTCAACCCGACGGAAGAACCGGCCCGGGTGCTGTGGATGATCTCGAACTGAGCCACGCGCCATCCTAACAGGGCCTGGCGCAGCGTTTGCCATGCGTTGCACCGGTCTTGTCATTTGTGGACGTATATGGACCCCGCCTGATTGCAACGGTCTGGTTTGGTCTGGTTCGGCGATCACGATTGCTGACGTATATCTGGCTTCTCTGAGCGGCCCGATTCATCGCCGCCCCTCCCCCCCATGCTGCACGTTGCCGACGATTGCCTGCCCGCCATCCGCGACGTTGACGTGCTGCACGATCACCCGTTGCTCCCCGCCAGTCCTATGCCTTCTCAGGGCCTCAACCTGGGCCGCGAATGTTCGCGCGAGCTTGGCGTAGGCCGTAGAATGCGCTTGGCCCTGGGCAAGGTTTTCTGCGCGCGACAGCCAGCCTCCGGCGCGGATCGTCGCCACATGAGTTGCCGCCATCTGCACCGCAAGCATGCGCTCAACAGGATCACGCGGGGCCATGTCATTCACAATCGACAGCATGAAAGCCCGCTCGTCATTGCCGGGATGCTCGTCGCTGGCCTCGTCCGCGCCCAGAGGCTTCAAGCAATGGCTCATAAGAGCCTTCGCCTGCGTCTCGTCAGACGTGCCGAATATCCGGCACAGAGCGCCGTCCTGGCTCAGCTCGATCTTGTGTCCCGTCCTGGCCGACCCGGTAACCTTCACGCCGAGATCGTCCGTCTTGGACTTTGCGATCTTTCCCATACTGAATCTTTCAATACTGCTCAGAGGCGATATGCGGGGCCCTCAGGGGCTTGCCGCCGTTTCTGGGCGGTTGTGGCTGTATTTTGCGGCGCGGGCCTCTAGCGCAGGCCGCTCGCGTTCCT
>JAQBUJ010000003.1 GCA_027623845.1 Pseudomonadota bacterium | reverse complement strand
GGGAATCAATTTGTTCCAACCGGACCCGGGCACGCGGCCCACCAAGAGGTCAGCGTTGAACAGCCCTGCGGGTCGAATGGGGAGACCAAAACTCTCGGTCTGGTTTGCTTGCCGGCATAGAGTGCGTTCCGCCGGTCGGTAAGATATTTCGCGAAATAGCTTTGATCCGAAGCCAACATTTCCAGACGACGATTTTCCATTTCCGTCCAGGCGTTATGAGCCTCGCGAATCGCCTCGGGGCTCGGCTCCATAGCGTCGAGTTTCGCGGTCACCTCAGCGATCCACTGAATGGTTTTGTCCCGTGTCGCTCGGGCTTCTGCGACTTTCTGTTCAAGCTTGTCAAAGATTGCTTCGTCAATCGCCACCGGCGTGTCTTCACAAAACGGCTTGAGGATTTTCAGCAGGGCGAAGTCATATTCCGTTAGGGCGTGAAGCGGTTTGCCGAAATAGGTCAGCTCCAGATTTCGCACCGACATCGCGCCATCGAGACGCGCCAGTCTTTGAATTGGCGCGGTCGCTCCAGCGAGGGGTTGGCAATCCTCGTTGGTTATTTCCTTGCCATCCGGGCCCCGGACGGTCTCCATCACGGGTTCCTCGCCCGGCGCCCCGCTGCCGATCTGGCTCTGCGCCATCGGGCTTATCGACAGGGCTACGAATAGGGCCAAAGTCGCACCCACTCCACGCAGGAACATGTTCGACCTTGACGTCTGGGGATGCTCGGTGTCCGCTCTCATGCGCTAAGAATAGGGCCAGCCGCCCGTACACAAAAGCTGTTATCGGACAAAAGGACATGAACATGACCGGCGCCACGCTGCCCATCGCCCCTTTCGAGACCTGGACCTTGGCCAAACCCGTGACCATGGGCGCCAAGGGTGTCGTCGCCTCACAGGAAATTGAAGCGGCGATGGTCGGCGCGGCGATGATTGAGGCCGGCGGCAACGCCATCGACGGCGCTATCGCCACGGCGCTGGCCTTGTCGGTGACCGAGCCGTGGATGAGCGGGCTTGGCGGCGGTGGCTTCATGGTGGCCTATATCGCGGCGGAAAAACGAGTGCGCGTGGTCGACTTTGGCATGATCGCGCCAAGCGGCCTGAACCCCGCCGACTATCCGCTCACCGGTACGACCGGCGCTGATCTGTTCGGCTGGCCGGCAGTCGTGGGCGACGTCAATTTTCACGGCGCCAAATCCATCGCCGTGCCCGGTTCGGTCGCCGGCTACGCACTGGCCGCGAGCAGTTTCGGGCGCAAAAGCTGGGGCGATCTGATCGCGCCGGCCGTGGCATTGGCCGAACGCGGACATCGGGTCACCTGGTGGACAACGATGAACGTCGCCACCGAGGCGGCGCTGCTGGGCCGCTACCCAGGCTCCAAGGCCGTCTGGCTTCCCGGCGGGCTGGTGCCGACCATGGCGGCGGATATCGACCCGGTGCATTTACCGATGGGGAATTTGGCCAATACGCTCCGCAGCCTCGCCGAGAACGGCCCGCGGGCTTTTTATGAAGGGCCGATCGCTCGGTCTATCGCCAATGAGGTGCAAGCAGCCGGCGGCGCCTTATCGGAAGCCGACCTGGCGGCCTATGCGGCGCGGGTCGTCGAACCGCTGACCTGCGCACGCGGCGACGCCATCTATAATCTACCCGCCGGGTTGACCGCCGGACCGACCTTCGCCGACGCGCTTGCCAATCTCGCAAGCTTCAGCGGCGCCGCACCGGATGGCGATACCTATGCCGCATACGCCCAAGCCCTAATCGACGCCTATCAGCGCCGGCTTGAGACTATGGGACATGCCGGCGACGTCGGCGACCGAAGTTGCACCACCCATATCAGCGCCGCCGATGCCGAGGGCAACATGGTGATGATGACCACCACCTTGCTCTCGCGTTTCGGCTCGCGATTGGTTCTGCCCGAAAGCGGCGTGCTGATGAATAACGGCGTTAACTGGTTCGACCCCCGACCCGGGCGGGTGAACTCGGTCGCGCCCGGGCAACGCCCGCTTTCCAACATGTGTCCGATGATCGCCACCCGAGACGGCAAGCCCTGGTTCGGGTTTGGCGCTTCCGGCGGACGCAAGATTTTGCCAGCGGTCTTCCAACTAGCTTCCTTCGCCAATGACTTTGGCATGGATCTGGAAACCGCGCTGGCGCAGCCTCGGGTCGACGTCAGTGGGATCGACCGAATTGTTCATGACGGACGCCTGGATCAGGCTACCGCCGACGCTCTCAACGCCGTCGCCCCGTCTCGCCCCTGGACGCCAACCGCGGTTCCGTCGGTTTTTGCGATACCCTCCGGGGCGTTCATCCAACCCGATGGGACCTGCCTGGGCGGCGCTCATATTCACTCACCCGTCGCCGGCGTGGCCACGGCCTAGCAACCTAATCCGGGAGGATAACATGGCATCATCGAGCGAGCTGGCAAGCGCCGCCGGGCGCCGGGCGATCGGCAATATCGCGGTCCCGCCGCAGACCTGGGGCGGCTTCGACGGGGCGGTATCGAGCGGACAATGGGCCGGCTTCGACCCGGTTGATTGCGACCGTGATCTGGGCGACCTGTTCAAAGCCGGAACCGAAGGCGACGCGCCCGAGCGCCTGTGGGACTACATGGGGTTCGGTCCGTTCGCCAACGATGCCGATATGCAGACCTGGTTGGCCGGGTGCATGACCTCGACCGACCCAATTTTCGTTGGGTTTCGAGACCAGGCGACGGGCCGGCTTGGTGGCATGGGCAGCTTCATGGAGATCCGTCCTAACGCCGGCGTTGTCGAGCTCGGCAATCTTTGGTTCGGTCGCGCCTGGCAGCGGGATCGGCGGGCGACGGAAGTGCTTTCGTTGATGATGCATCACGCCATGGAGACGCTGGGATACCGCCGCCTGGAATGGAAGTGCAACGCCTTCAACGCGCCGTCCCGATCGGCGGCCCTGCGCCTCGGTTTTCGCTATGAGGGTGAATTTCTCAATCACCTGATCGTCAAGGGCCGCAGCCGCGATACCGCGTGGTTCTCGATCACCGACGAAGAGTGGCCCGGCGTTCGCGACGCCCATGCCCGATGGTTTGCGCCCGGAAATTTCGATGCCGATGGTCAACAACGGGAATCCCTGAGCGATCTGAGCAAAGCGCTGTGGTGAAATCGCTTGATGTCACAAGAGCTTGATTTTTTCACCATGCGCAAGGCGGGCGCTGGCGAAACCCTGTCGAAAACAGGAGAATGCGGTCAGGACAGTCGCGAGACTGTCCACGCAATCATCGCCGAAGCCAATTTCGGCCAAGAAATGACATAAATCTGGGGAGGACCGGATCATGGTAGGTTCCGACATCGAAATCGCGCGCGAAGCGACGATGAAACCGATTTTAGAGGTCGGGGCGGGGCTCGGTATTCCGGCGACGTCGCTTGATCCCTATGGCCATTACAAGGCCAAGGTTTCGATGGACTATATCGCCTCGCTGGAAGATAAACCGGACGGCAAGTTGATCCTGGTCACCGGCATCAACCCGACGCCGGCCGGCGAAGGCAAGACGACAACCTCGGTGGGTCTTGGCGATGCTTTAAACCGCCTCGGACACAAGACCATCATATGCCTGCGCGAGCCCAGCCTCGGTCCGTGTTTCGGCGTCAAGGGCGGCGCCGCCGGTGGCGGCTATGCCCAGGTCGTACCGATGGAGGACATCAACCTTCATTTCACCGGTGACTTCCACGCTATCGGCGCCGCCAATAACCTGCTGGCGGCGATGATCGACAATCATATCTATTGGGGCAACGCGCTGGAGATCGACGAACGTCGGATTACCTGGCGTCGGGCGCTTGATATGAACGACCGGGCATTGCGCTCTATCGTCGGTTCACTTGGCGGGGTGGCGAACGGTTTCCCGCGCGAGGACGGCTTCGACATCGTTGTCGCCTCGGAAGTGATGGCGATCTTCTGCCTGTCGACCAGTCTTGAGGACATGCGCCGACGGCTTGGAAGTATCATCGTCGGCTACACCAGGGCCCGCAAACCCGTCTACGCCCGCGAAATCGAGGCCGATGGCGCGATGACGGTGTTGCTGAAGGACGCCCTGGCGCCGAACTTGGTGCAGACGCTGGAGAACAACCCCGCCTTCATCCATGGCGGTCCGTTCGCCAATATCGCCCATGGCTGCAATTCGGTGATGGCGACCAAGGTAGGCCTAAAGCTCGCCGATTATGTGGTGACGGAAGCGGGTTTCGGCGCCGATCTCGGTGCGGAAAAATTCTTTGATAGCAAGTGCCGCAAGGCTGGCCTCAAGCCGGCGGCGGCGGTGGTGGTCGGCACCGTGCGGGCGCTGAAGATGCATGGCGGCGTGGCTCGCGAGGATCTCGGCAAGGAGAACGTCGAGGCGGTGCGGCGCGGCGTCGTCAACATCGAGCGGCATGTAACAAACACTCAGAAATTCGGCGTGCCGGTGATTGTCGCCTTGAACCGCTTCACCGGCGACACCGATGCCGAAGTCGACGCGGTGCGCGAGGTCCTGGCGCCGCATGGCGTTGAAGCGATCACCTGCACTCACTGGGCCGATGGCGGCGCCGGGGCCGAGGACCTGGCCCGTAAGGTCAAGGAATTGGCCGACAGCGGCGTCGCCGACTTCAAGCCGATCTATGGCGACGACCTGCCTTTGTTCGAGAAGATTCGCACCATCGCCAAGACCATCTACCACGCGGATGACGCGACGGCCCCGGCGGCGGTCAAGAACCAACTCAAGACATGGGAAGACATGGGCCTCGGCCATCTGCCGGTCTGTATCGCCAAGACCCAGTACAGCTTCTCGACCGATCCGAACGCCAAGGGCGCGCCGACCGGCCATGAGCTTCCGGTTCGCGAGGTCCGACTGTCGAATGGCGCCGAGTTCGTCGTCGCCGTCGCCGGCGAGATCATGACCATGCCGGGCCTACCGCGCGTGCCGGCGGCGACCAAGATCACGCTGAACGATGCCGGCGAGATCGAAGGCCTGTTCTAACCAACCATCGCTTTCGGTTCCAAACGGGGCGAGAAAATTCTCGCCCCGCTTTGCGTCTACAACGCCATTCCTCCCCCTTGTCATTCACGAATACGAGAGAGCAAATAGGAGATGACTAACAACAGATTTATGATGCTAAGCTCATGACGATCGCCTCAACGATCGGGGCGATGGCGACGATCCTTGCTTTAATAGCGGCGATTTTCGACCCTTGGGGTTTGCATTGGAAGATTTGAATAGACGACATCCAGGCCAGATCCCGAACGCATACAGCGAGATTAAAATTACTAAACAATAATCTTGAGGGAGATGGACAATGTTCGCAGCGAAATTTGGAAGAAACGCCTTACTGGGCCTCGCCGCACTGGCGGTAACCACCGCAGCCGGCGGCGCTCAAGCGTTTGAGCCGACGAAACCGATCGATTTCGTGATCATGGCCGGCAAGGGCGGCGGCGCCGACAAAATGGCCCGACTGATGCAGTCGATCGTCGAGAAAGAGGGGTTGTCCTCGCGACCGTTGGTCCCGACCAACAAGCCGGGCGGTACCGGGGCCGAGGCGCTGGTCCATATGAATAGCGCCAATGATCCGAACCATACGATTATGGTGACCCTGAACTCGTTCTTCACCACGCCGCTGCGCCAACCCGGCCTCAAGGTCGACATCCTCAAGTTTGCGCCGGTCGGTCGTATGGCCGAGGACACGTTCCTGCTTTGGGTGCACAAGGATACCGGCATCACCACCTTCGAGCAGTTCCTCGCCGAAGCCAAGAAGCGCGGTAAGAAATGGGTGATGGGCGGTACCGGCAAAAATTCCGAGGACAACATCATCACCGACCATCTGAACAATGCCTATGGCCTGAAGATCAAGTACATCCCCTATAAGGGCGGCGGGGCGGTGGCCAAGGATCTGGCCGGCCAGCAGATCACCTCTTCGGTCAACAACCCGTCCGAGGCACTCGGCTTTTACGAAGCCGGCAGTGTGATACCGCTGGTTGCCTTTACCGACGAACGGCTGCCGATGTTCCCGGATGTACCCACCCTGAAGGAAAAGGGCGGCAATTTCTCCTACTTCATGCAGCGGGCCGTGGTTGGCGCGCCGGGCATGTCGAAAGACGCGTTGGCCTATTACACGGCGCTGTTCACCAAAGTCTACAACTCGAAAGCTTGGCAAACCTACAAATCCAAGAAGTCACTGATGGGTGATTTCCTGGCTGGCGCCCCGCTCAAGTCTTATTGGGGCGTGCAACGCGAGCGTCACACTAAGATCTTGAAGGCATCCGGCGCCATTAAATAGGCCCCGAGTAACTGAAGCAGAAACGAGAGGGGCTCCGGGTCATGCGGCGAGCGGAAATCGTCACGGCTGTTCTCCTGGGGCTCCTCTCGATCTATTTAATGTGGAAAAGCGGCGAAGGGCCATCCTGGGATCCGGATTCCGTTCGGTTCGCCAATATCGGCATGATCGAGGGCGAAGGACCAGGCAGCGGCTTTTGGCCATTCTGGCTATCCCTGATAATGCTGATCAGTTGTTTGTGGACCGGCTTTAATTGGTGGCGCGGCAAAACCCCACCATCACAATCCGACCAACCCTATCTGAGCCAACACGCCAAACGCATGTTGCTGCGCGTTGGTGGCAGCTTGATCGTCTTTCTCGCGTTGATTCACGTGATTGGCGTTTACGGCGCGATGGTTGTTTTCTTCGTCTATTACCTGCGGTTCCTCGGCCATCATTCGATCCCGCGCACCGTCGCCATCGCGGTTGCCGTTCCGGTGTTCAGTTTTTTCTTCTTCGACGTGGCCATGCGCATCGTCCTGCCGAAGGGCTATCTGGAACCCTTATTCATTCCCCTTTACGACATTTTTCTTTGACCATCGTAACCAAGCCGGAACCAGCGATGCAGCGCGATCATCCAAAACGATCGATCAGGAAATCGGAACAGGTCTGACATGGACATTCTCGTCTCATTAGCCGATGGCATGTTACAGGCCCTACAGCCCTTCAATCTTGGTCTGGCGTTCCTTGGGGTTGTGGTCGGTTTGTTCGTTGGCGCCATGCCGGGCCTGGGCTCGGTCAATGGCGTGGCGATCCTGCTACCCTTCACCTTCGTCATTCAGGACATATCCGGATCCGCCACCTCGCCAATGATCTTTCTGGCGGCGATCTACTATGGCGCCATGTATGGCGGCGCAATCAGTTCGATCACGCTCGGCATTCCCGGCGCCTCGACGGCGGTCGCCACCACCTTCGACGGTCGCCCCCTGGCGCTTGCCGGTAAGGCCGACAAAGCCCTGGTCACAGCGGCGATCGCGTCCTTCATCGGCGGCACCGTCGCCAATCTCCTGTTCACCGGCTTTGCGCCGGCGCTGGCGTCGATCGCTCTCGACTTCGGTAATCCCGAGGTCTTCGCTTTGATGTTACTGGCTTTCGCCACTTTCGTTGGCCTGGGCGGCGATGATATTCCCAAAACGATCTTCTCCATCTGTTTCGGCTTGGTCCTGGCGACCGTCGGCTTCGACATAATTTCCGGCGAGCCCCGGCTTATTTTCTTCGAAATCACCGGGTTTTCGCACGGCATCCGCTTCCTGGTCCTGGCCATCGGCGTCTACGGCATCGGCGAGATGCTGTGGACCATCAACGCCGCAAAAGACAATACGGCGATGACCGAGACGAAAATGAGCCCCAAGACGATCCTGCGGGAAATCCGTGCGTTCCCCGCTGCCTGGAAAGGCACGGCCATCGGCTCCACGCTCGGGTTTTTCGTCGGCATTCTACCCGCTGCCGGCGCCACACCGGGCTCGCTGATGGCTTATGGCGTGGCCAAAATGGTTTCCCGACGCCCTGAACGCTTCGGCAAGGGCGAGGTCGATGGCGTTGCAGCACCGGAATCGGCCAATAACGCCGCCTCGACCGGCGCCATGTTGCCAATGATGACCTTGGGCATCCCGGGCTCCCCGACCACGGCGGTATTGTTGGCCGGCATGGTGATCTGGGGATTGCAGCCCGGCCCCCTGCTTTTTACCGAGCAGCCGGACTTCGTCTGGCCGCTGATCGGCTCTTTCTATATCTCCAACGTCATCGCGCTGGTGGTGAACCTGGCGTTCATCCCGGTGTTCCTCTGGATGCTGCGGATGCCGTTCACCATTCTGGCGCCGCTGATCTTCGTGCTGTCGATCGTCGGCACCTATGCGGCCTATCAGAACATGTTCGATGTCTGGCTGATGGTGTTGTTCGGGCTCGGCGCCTATCTTCTGAGGGTTTTGGATTATCCGTTGGCGCCAGCGGTTCTCGCCGTCGTTCTTGGCCCGATCGCCGAGCCGAAGCTGCGACAATCGCTGTTGCTGTCCGACGGTGATTTCAGCATTTTCTTCACCCGTCCGATTGCCGGCCCGATCACCGTCATCGCAATCATCTTGATCCTGTTGCCGTTGGCTAAGCTGCTATGGAGCAAGGCGCGGCGTTGAACGACATCGACCGTCAAAAGTCGGTGCAGCGCCCCTTGTGTTCCCAATCGCCAAAACGGGTTGGCTCGGGTCCCTTATAGCCGCCGAATTCCGTCGACAGATCTTTGCCGTCGGCGCGCGGATCAAGAACCGCTGGAATTACCACGGCCGACTCAGCCGATGTTTCGGCGCCATTTCGAGGCGGCTTTAGCGTCGTCTCGCGCACTACCGTTGCGGCAAAGGTTCGGGTCTTGTCAGTCATTTTCAAACTATGGCGTCAAGCAACGCCCTGGGCAACCCAGTCCGTTCATGCCGCCACTTCACGCCAGTCATTCCGAAATATCACGCGATTTGACCTTGCCCCCCTATGCCGTCGCCGGGTATCGGTGCTTTTATGAACCATACGCTAAATGTTTCTGCGGCTCGTAGCGTTGCGTTTGATATTCTGCGCTCGGTCCTGGCGCGGGGGAAATCATTCGACGACGCGATGGCTATTCATGATGGGTTCCGCCGTCTTCCGACGCGGGACAAGGGTTTTGCACGGTTGATCGCGGCAACCACCTTACGCCGGCTCGGCCAGATCGACGTAATGATCGATAATTGCCTGGAAAAACCTCTGCCCAAGGCAGGAGAAGCAGTCCGTGACATCCTCCGCATGGCGACCGCTGAAATGCTTTTCCTTGGCGTGGCGCCGCATGCCAGCGTCGACAGCGCCGTGACCCTTGTCGAGTCACGAAAACTTGCCAAATTCAAAGGGCTGTCTAACGCGGTGTTGCGACGCCTGTCACGCGAAGGCAAGACGATGTTGGCGCAAATCCCGGAAACCCGAAACGTGCCCGAATGGATGCTGGCCGGTTGGGCCGATGCTTTCGGACCGGAAGTCGCGGAACGCATCGCGGCAGCCTCGTTGCGTGAACCCAGCCTCGATATCTCGGTCAAGAACAACCCTGAGGAATGGGCCAAGAAACTCGGCGCTACTGTGTTGGCGACAGGATCCCTGCGCCGCGCCTTCGATGGACCGATCAACGCGATGCCTGGCTTTACCGAGGGCGCTTGGTGGGTCCAGGACGCGGCGGCGGCGATACCGGCTCAACTCCTGGGCGATATCGCTGGCAAGCGCGTGCTCGAACTGTGTGCGGCGCCCGGCGGCAAGACCGCGCAACTGATCGTTGCCGGCGCCCAGGTAACCGCGATCGATCGATCGGAACCACGTCTCGGACGGCTCCAGCGAAATCTTGCCCGTCTAGGTCTGGAGGCAGAAACCTTGGTCGCCGACGCCACGACCTGGCGACCGAGCGAGCCCTTCGACGCCGTGCTGCTGGATCCTCCCTGCACGTCGACCGGAACCATTCGACGTCACCCGGATATCCTGCACTCCAAGGTTTCCGGAGATCTGCCCAAACTTGGCGCGCTTCAGGACCGCTTGCTGGCGAGCGCCATCGAGATGGTAAAGCCGGGCGGGCGGATCGTGTTTTGCACCTGCTCGCTACAACCCGAAGAGGGCGAGCGGCGGATCGAAGCATTCCTGGCCACCGGAGCACCGGTAAAAAGAGACCCGATTCGCCCCGAGGAGATCGGTGGATTGGCTGAAGCGATCACCGATGCCGGAGAGGTCAGGACCCTCCCTTTCCATCTTGGCGAGCGAGGCGGCCTCGACGGTTTCTTCGCCGTCCGACTGATCCGCGAATAACCATGGGCAAGCCAACCAACCGAGCGCTTGCGGGCGCCGACGCAACCTGATACCTGCACTCAATATGCAACAATCGATCCGTATCGCCCCCTCTATTCTCGCCGCTGATTTCGCTTGTCTGGGCGCTGAAGTCCGGGCGGTCACCGACGCCGGCGCCGATTACATCCATCTCGATGTGATGGATGGTCATTTCGTGCCCAATCTGTCTTTCGGGCCGGACGTGATCAAGGCTATGCGCGGCCACAGTGACCTGCCCTTCGACGTGCATTTGATGATTGGTCCGGTCGATCCCTATATCGCCGATTTCGCCGCCGCCGGGGCCGATATCATCACCGTGCATCCCGAAGCCGGCGCCCATATTCATGGCACCCTGCAGCAGATTGCCAAGGCCGGCAAGAAAGCCGGAGTGGCGTTAAATCCCGGCACGCCGGTTGAAATATTGGACAATCTGCTCGACTTGCTGGACATGGTTTTGGTGATGACCGTCAATCCGGGCTTTGGTGGTCAGGCCTTTATCGAAAGCCAATTGGCCAAAATATCGGCGGTTCGCCAGCGAATAGACGCATCCGGGCGACCGATCGATCTTTCGGTTGATGGTGGAATTAAGCCGGAAACCGCCGCGCTCGCCATCACAGCAGGCGCCGACGTTCTGGTCGCCGGCACGTCGGTTTTCCGCGGCGCCGAGGGCTCCTACGCCAAAAACATCGCGCGATTGCGGAACCCCTGAGCATGCCAAGTAGCGGCCCATTCCGCTCGCTACGGGAACTCTATTTCCGCTCGCCGGTTTCCGACTGGCGGCTAAATCAAGACAAACACAGCCAAATCATTGTTCCAACCAACGACGCTTGGCCCGGCGACGCTGCGCGTGGTCGGGCCATCGTCGAGGGTGTCATTTCCATCCCCGGCGCCTCGATCACCGATACCGATGCGCCGTGGAAGCGGATGCCCGACATACCGTTTCACGCGGAATATCTGCACGGTTTCACTTGGCTACGCGACTTGCGCGACTTTGGCGGCGAGGCGGCGCGTTCCACGGCCAGAACCTTGGTCACGCGTTGGATCGACGCGCATGATAACTGGCATCCGATCGCCTGGCGGCCCGATATTCTCGGCGCCCGGCTGGCCATCTGGCTGGGTACCTACGATATTTTCTGCGAGGCGGCGAATGACGCGTTTCGAGAGCGCGTGATGGCCAGCATTTCGCGCCAAGCACGGCATCTGGCGCGCGATTTGGATGCCGCTCCGAAAGGCGTTCGCCAGCTCCACGCCCTCGCTGGGTTAACAATCTCCAGCGTCACGCTGGGTACCGGTGATGACCGAATGGAGCAGGCCGAGCGGGTTCTGGAGCGTGAAACCGGCGCCCAGATCAACCCGGATGGCGGCCACGTCTCGCGATCACCGGCCCGCCATTGTGAAGCGTTGATGGCGCTGATCGACATCCGTGGCGCTTTTCGGGCTCGGGGCCGCCAGACGCCGGCGACATTGGACGGCGCCATCGACCGGATGACCTCGGTGCTTCGCATGTGGCGTCATGGCGATGGCAAGCTTTCGTTGTTCAACCAGACGGCGGAGGGTTCTTCGGCGCTACTGGAAAACCTGATTGCCCGATCCGAGTCGCGGCGCAAGACAGCGACCGAGGCGCCCGATACCGGCTTTCATCGACTGACCGGCGGGCGCAGCTGCGTCATCGTCGACACCGGCTCCCCGGCCTCGCTGGAAGCAAGTGCGCATGCAGGCCCGTTGGCTTTCGAACTCAGTTCCGGCAAGCAACGACTGATCGTGAATTGCGGCACCAGCATCGGAGATTTGCGTTGGCAAGGGCCGCTGCGCGCTTCGGCGGCGCATTCGATGCTGGTCATCGATGACCACAATGTCGCCGACGTCGCCTCTGACGGCCAACCCGGCCTGCGCTCGACGACAGTGAGATGCGAGAGAAGTCAAGCCGACGGCGCCACCCTGCTGGAGGCGGAGCATGACGGATATCGGGAGAAATTTGGCCTCGTGCATCACCGGCGGCTGTTTCTTTCGGCGGCTGGTGACGATCTTCGCGGCGAGGACCGGTTGGTCTACACCGGCGACCCAGGCGTGCTACCGATCACCGCGACCATTCGTTTCCACCTTCACCCCCGGGTTCAGGCGTCAGTGATCCAAAGCGGCGCCTCGGCCCTGCTGCGGCTTCCAGGCGGCGGCGGATGGCGCATGCGCACCGATAGCGGCCTCAGCTTGAACGAGAGCATCTATTTCGGGACCGAGAGCAAACAACGCTCTGAGCAAATTGTGATCTCCACGCCGTTGGACGGTGTTCGCGAGACCGGGGAAATCACGATAAGATGGGCCTTGCGGCGCGAGGATAGCCGCGCGGCATGACCCCGAGAATGCTACGCGGAAAGAAGATCGGAGAGACCATCATGGTGGACGTCGAGCCGGAGCGTCTGAAAACCCATGGATGGCGCGCGCTGGCGGACCGAAACGACCGGCGCGGCAACCCGGTTCGATCGTGGAACTGAACCTCATCATCATTGAACCAGTTCGGTTGACGCTTGTCGCGGCCGCTGGGTTCTTGGTGGCGCTCGTCGGGACCGGCTTGCTTGTTCACTACCTGACCCAGCGCCAAGTTTTCGATCAACCGAATGAACGCAGCAGTCATTCGATTCCGACACCGCGCGGCGGCGGCATTGCAGTGCTGGCAGCGATCTTGATTGCCTGGTTCATCGGCCTGGCGCAGTCCACCGGTGACATCACCGCCGAGCTGATCATCCTCGGCGCGGCGGTCGCCCTGGGGTTTGTTTGCTTCATCGACGATCTACGCGGGTTGCGGGCCCTGCCACGCCTGCTCGCGCAATGTGCGGCGGTCGCGCCAGGGCTTTGGTTCTTGGCCGGACGTGGCGGTCTATTCAGTGATTTTCTACCACTGGCTCTGGACCTTGCCGCAACCGGCTTTCTTTGGCTTTGGTTCATCAATCTGTTCAATTTCATGGACGGGATCGACGGTATCACCGGTGTCGAGATCGCAATGATCGGCGTCGGGTTGGCCGGTTTGGCGGCCACCGGCATGATCCCCGTGACATTGCTCGACCCGGCGATCGCTCTCACGGCGGCGGCGCTGGGTTTTCTCGTCTGGAATTGGCGCCCGGCCCGGATTTTCATGGGAGATGTAGGCAGCATTCCGGTCGGCTATCTGATCGGTTGGCTACTGATTAGCGCCGCTCAAGGGTCGCCCGGGCAGAACGATGGAATGCGCGTTGGGGCGAACGAAGGGCTGGCGATCAGTCTGATGCTTCCGGCGTATTATCTGGCCGACGCCACGATCACCCTGGTTCGGCGTCTGGCGAAACGCGAAAATATCTTCCAGGCGCACCGCCAGCATTTCTATCAGCAGGCGATTATCCGCGGCCTCGGCCACGCGACCGTGTGCCGGGCGATAATTTTAGCGAATGTCGGGCTGATCGCCACGGCCTGGGTCCTAGCCACTGAACATTCCGGCCCGGCGTTGGCGTTGAGCGCAGTGATCGTCGCGATCCTGTTGCTCTGGATGGCGCGCTGGCCCGCCGCGCCGGCGAAACCGTCGGAGGTCCGGTGATGCGGGTTGCGGTAACCGGCGCCAACGGATTCGTCGGCCGGCATGCCTGCCGCGCCCTGCGGGATGCTGGCCATACGGTAACCGCGGTGATCAGGCGTCGAGAGATCACCGAACTCGACGGCGCCGCCAAGGTCGTGCATGTGGACAACGCCAAACAGGAAGCCAACTGGCGAGAAGTTCTGGGCGATAACGAGATGGTTTTACACCTCATGTCGTCGCCTGAAGCCGTTAGCCCGGATAGCAAATCCGGACACCAAAGCGTCATGCAGGGGACATTGGCTCTGGCCCGAGCCGCTGCGGCCCAATCGGTTAAACGGTTCGTCTTCACAAGCACCATAAAAGTCAACGGCGAGGCCACGACGACGACGCCGTTTCGGCCCGATACAGAACCTCAACCAATCTCAACCTATGGCAAGATGAAGCTGCAAACCGAAATCGGACTGCAGAGCATCACCAAGGAGCTTGGCCTTCCCGTCACCATCGTGCGACCCAGCGCCGTCTATGGGCCCGGCGGCCACGGCAATATTCAATTGCTTGTTAAGCTGATGATGCGCATGCCCGGCTGGTCCCTTCCGTTTGCGGGTATCGAAAACCGGCGCGCTGTGATTTATGTCGGCAATCTGGCTTCCGCCCTGGTTCGATGCGTTGAGGAAACCGGCGACGCACGCCGCCTTTTCCTCCTCCATGACGGCGAGAAGGTAACCACCAGCCAACTATGCCAACTGATCCTTACGGGCTTAAACAAATCGCCCCGTCTGGCGCCGGATCCGTTTGGTCTGATCCAGGCCATGGCGTCCGTGACGGCGCCGGGTATTGCTCGCCGACTGTATGGCTCCCTCGACATCGCTGACGACGGTATCACCGAGGCCTTGGGCTGGACGCCGCCGTTCAGCACCGCCGAAGGTATCGACCACACGGTCGCGGCATTCTTAGACAGTCGATAGGGCGCGCATGATCCTGTGCTATTCTGTGCTCAACGCCACCCCCACCGAAGCGCTCGGGAGCTGACCGCGTGACAATCCACGGCCTCAAACGACTGGCGGTCAGCTATCTGCATGACGTCGCCATGGCCGCGGTGTCGTTCCTGCTAGCGCTTTATCTGAGATTGGGTAGCGAGATCCTGGTCTGGCCGCGCGATGTCGTGTTGAACGGCCTGGCGATCTTCACCATCGTCGCAGCGGCGGTTTTTCTTTGGATGCGGTTGCACCGGATCATCTGGCGCTATGCCTCGATCGGCGATCTGGGCCGGATCGTACAGGCAGCGGTATTGACGGTCGTTCTCTTCGTCGCCTGTCAGTTCGTCTATAACCGGCTGGAGGATTTGCCTCGCTCTTTCCTGATCATCGAGATTTTCGTGCTGACCGGCTTGCTGGCGGCGCCTCGGTTTCTTTATCGCCTAGTCAAGGATGGAGAGCTCGGGACGCTGCTGGAACGCAACGCCCATATCCGCATCCCGGTTCTTCTGATCGGCGCCGGTGACGGCGCCGACCTGTTCATTCGCGAGATGTCGCGGGGCCGCGATGCGCCCTATCGAGTGGTCGGGATCATCGATGATCGGGGCAGCCGGATCGGCCGGAACATCCGGGGCGTTCCCGTGCTTGGCGATATCGACGCGTTGTCAGCGGTTACCGTGCGGTTGCGGGATCAACACTTGGCGCCGCAACGCATCCTGATCACCCGCGCGCAAATCGATGGCGCGGTGGTGCGCGAGATCTGCGCCACCGCCGATACCCTCGGCCTCACGGTGGCGCGGATTCCCCGCTTGACCGCGCTGGACCACGCCGAGGACGCCGCCGCTTCGTTGGCGCCGCGACCGATCGACGTCGAGGACGTGTTGGGCCGCAGCCAGACGGTGCTCGACCTGGCCCCCGTGCAAAGCCTGATCGCCGGTCGCAAGGTACTGATCACCGGCGCCGGCGGGACCATTGGCGGTGAGCTGGCGCGTCAGATCGCCGGTCTTTCGCCGACCAAGATCGCCATGCTCGACGCCTCGGAATATCTGCTCTATCAAATCGATCTGGAAATCAGCGAGCGCTATCCAGATCTGCCCCGCCAAGCACTGTTGGGCGATATCAGGGACAAGGCGCGGGTCGAGGAAATCATCGGCGACTTCGCCCCGGACATCATTCTCCACGCGGCGGCCCTGAAGCACGTCCCGCTGGTCGAGGCCAATCCGCTCGATGGTATCCTGACCAACGTCATCGGCACCCGCAACGTGGCCGAGGCGGCGGCTCGACAGGGCGTTACCGCCATGGTGCTGATTTCAACCGATAAGGCGGTCGACCCTTCCAACGTCATGGGGGCCACCAAGCGCCTTGCCGAAACCTATTGCCAGGCCCTGGATATCGAGGGGGAGGCCAAAAGCGCCACCCGGTTCACCGTGGTGCGATTTGGCAATGTTTTAGGATCGACAGGGTCGGTTATTCCGCTGTTCCAACGTCAGATCGCCAGCGGCGGGCCGGTGACCGTCACCCATCCCGAGATGACCCGTTACTTCATGACCGTGCGCGAGGCGGTGTCTCTGGTGCTTCAGGCCGCAGCGATGAACAAGCCGGGTCACCAAGGCCATGCCGGCGGTATTTGCGTGCTCGACATGGGAGAGCCGGTCCGCATCCTCGATCTGGCGCAGCAAATGATCCGGCTCTCGGGACTGGTGCCGGACAAGGATATCAAGATCCGCTTCACCGGCCCGCGCCCTGGCGAAAAGTTGCATGAGCGGCTGTTTCATGACGAAGAAGCGTTGAGTGAAACCGAAATCAAAACCGTGCGCCGGGCCACGCCCCGGACCGCGGATCTGGCGGTGCTGCGCCGCGCCTTCGCCGACCTGGAAGGCCACGCCTCGAGCCGTGACGCTGAAGCGACAATGCAATCCTTGCAACGTCTTGTTCCGGAATTCACGCCCCCATCCAAACCCGACGTCGAGGCCATAGCGACCAAGAACAGGGCATCGACCGGGCAGGCCTGACGCCAATTTAGCGGCGACATGCCGCGCTTCAATCCGCTCATCCTGGAATTTTTGCCCGGATGCCCGGTTCCCGCCTGGAAATCGCCCTCAGAAAACCCGCCAAACAGCCAGAACGTCAGTCGCCCTTGGTCGCATATCCAGCGGAATTTTTGAATATATTCGGCTTGCGATACACCGCGAGGATCACCGCCCCTTCGTCAGAGTGGGTCTCGTGGAACGAGCCGGGCTTGCGCCAGACATATTCCCCTGCCCGGCAAATTCCATCGTGATCATAAAATGATCCCTCAAGGACAAAACTCTGCTCAATCGTCGGGTGTTTGTGCATTGGCAAGGTGGCGCCGGGTTCCCAGCGCAACAGGCAAGTCAGCTCACCCTTTTCCTTGTCCTCGTAGAGAACCTTGATGGTCACCCCTTTGAACGGGGTCGGTCCCCAGTCCAGGTCCTGCGGTTTGACATAAGTCGAACCGCCAACGGTCGCCACGGCCTTACCCTTCCAGCCCATCATCCATCCTCCTTGCTGTGTCGGTTCATGAGGACATCGCCGGTCCGGCAATGCCACCGCACGAGGTTACGAACGCGGTTTCGAACGGAACGCCGACATCGGCTGTCCCTTACTAAAGCAACACGTAGCCACCATCTGAAATAACGGTCTCACCAACCACATAGCTGAGCACATCAGACGCCAGCAGCAAAGCGAGCCGGGCCATTTCAGAAGCTTCGGCGAGACGACCGGCGGGGATGCCCTCAACGGCGGCGGCGCGTTTTTCCGGATCATCAAGAAGATAGCTGTTGATATTGGTCAAGGTGCGGCCTGGCGCAATCGCCACCACCCTAACGCCGCGCGGCGCCCATTCGGCGGCGATCGATTTGGTGAATTGCGCAATCCCGGCCTTGGTGCTGGCATAGACCGCACGCTCTGCCGAGCCGTGGAAGGCAAGTTGCGACGCCGTATTGACGATGACACCAGCGCCGCGCGCCAACATGGCCGTCCCGACCGCGTGCGCCACGCGCATCGGGCCGAGCATATTGATCGTCACCACCCGGTCCAACTCGGCCATTGGCATCTCGGCAAAAGGCCCCGACCAAAGCACGCCGGCGTTGTTCAACAAGACGTCTACCGGGCCGGCTGCCTCGGCCAATGCTTCGATCGACGCCAGATCGGCTTGATCGAAAACCACGCTTTGGCTGCCGGCAAGCTCCGCCGCCATGCGGCTTAAGCCGTCGGCGTCCCGGTCCGCCAGCACAACCATCGCGCCATGGGCATGGAAAGTTCGGGCCATGGCGGCGCCAATGCCGCTGGCCGCACCGGTAACCAAGGCGCGCTTGCCGGTAAAGTCGAGATCGCTGGCCTCGATCTTCATTGTCTCGTCCCCCGTGGCCGCTCCTGTGGTCCCTGGCGGCCCTAACGTCCGGCGCGCACTAGTTTTCCTGGTCGGGCGCCGGTCGCGACACCGCGCTCAAAGATCGCTTGGCCGGCGACGATGGTCGCCTCGTAACCATCAACCTTTTGGATCAGGCGCTTGCCGCCAGCCGGTAGATCATTGACGATCTGCAGCGCCCGCGGGCGCAAATTCTCGAAATCGATCAGGTTTAGGTCGGCCTTCTTACCGGCCACCAAGCGACCACGATCCTTAAAGCCAAAAAAATCCGCCGTCTCGCTGGTCTGGCGTTTGACGATCCACTCCAGCGGCAGTTTCTCGCCGCGCGTGCGGTCACGCCCCCAATGCGAGAGCATGAAACTCGGCACGGTGGCGTCACAGATCACCCCGCAATGGGCGCCGCCGTCGCTAAGCCCCAGTAGGGTTTGCGGGTCGAGCAGCATCTCGCGCACCGGTTCGTGGTCACCGGTAACATAGTTGGTCGACGGAAACTGGAACATCCGCGTACCATCCCCGCCGGTCAGGTAGTCATAGGCGAATTCCTCCGGCGACTTGCCTTCGCGTTGCGCCAGCGCCGCCACCGACTGATCCGGCGATGGCTCGTAATTCGGCGGATCGCCGAGCGGGTACATGCGATCCCAACGGGTGGTGATCGCACGGCTTAGCGGGGGCAGAATTTCAAGCAATTCCTCGGATACTTCGTCGGCAAGAATTTTACGCTTGGTTTCCGGATCGCGCAGCCTGGCGAGCTTCTCGGCCGGATCCAGATCGTCCAACTCCTTGAACGATGGCCGTACGGAAAACGGCGTAAGGGAGGTCATCAGGCCGAGCACCAGTCCGACTTGCCGGCCGGCGACCTGAGCGATGATCGAGGCGCCGGAACTTTTCGCCGCCTTGGCTCCGGTGAGCAACCGGCGCCAACGCTCCGGATCATAGGCGCGATCGGTCAGCAGGAACCACAGCGGGCGGTCGATCTCAGCGCCAAGTTTGGTCATCCACTCAAACTCGGCATCCTCGTCATCGAAGTCCGAGATCATGCCAAACGCGCCTGTGCCGGTTTTACCCAGAGCCCGGCCAATCCCGATCAACTCATCAGTCTCGGAATAGCGACCCGGGACCATGGCTCCCGACGTCGTCTTGTGTTGATCGGTGCGCGAGGTGGTAAAGCCGAAGGCGCCGGCATTCAGCGCTTCCTCGGTGAGTCGGGCCATAGTGGCGATGTCCTCGGCGGTCGCCGCCTCATGACGGATCGCCCGCTCGCCCATGACATAAACCCTAAGCGCATGATGCGGCATCTGTGCGCCAACATCGATCACCCGCTCCTGACGCTCCAGCGCGTCAAGATATTCCGGAAAGCTCTCCCAGTCCCAGGCCAGCCCTTCGGCCAGCGCGATGCCGGGAATGTCCTCGACGCCTTCCATCAGGTCAATCAGCGCGTCGTGATGCTCGGTCCTCACGGGCGCGAAACCAACGCCGCAATTGCCAAACAGGATCGTCGTCGATCCGTTCCACGAGGAAGACGCCAATTCCGGGTCCCAGGTCGCCTGGCCATCATAATGGGTGTGAATATCGACCCAGCCCGGCGTCACCAGCAGACCGTCCGCCTGGATTTCCCGCGTGCCCGGCCCGGCTTTGCCGCCGACCTCGCTCAGCACCCCATTGTCGATGGCGATATCGCCGGTGAACGCCTCAGCCCCGGTCCCGTCGATGATGGAGCCGCCTCGAATGACCAGATCATGCATAATAACTCTCCCAGGGGCCCCTTGGCGCCAGTGCACCGCCGCCGCTTTCGGCTGGGCACGGTGCCTTGAAACGCGCCGTTCCACAATATCCCCGCAGCCAATGAACAAATACCTGCTGGTCCGGCGCGGAGGGTCGGCGCAACGCGATCACATTGGAAATGAACGGAATGAATCTGTTGAACTGGACCTGTTCCGCCGCATCCCGCTACTCTGAGATAGGTAATTTCCCCGCCCCCAATGAGCAGTGCCCGCCATGACCGAGACTTCCCCTATCACCAAACTGGATATCCGCGCTTATCGGG
>JAQBUJ010000548.1 GCA_027623845.1 Pseudomonadota bacterium | reverse complement strand
TTACCAACGCCTGCCTGGAGCTTGACGGCGAAAAGGTCTTCGAGGGCAATCGTTTGCTGATTCCGTACTAAGCGGGCGCATTTTACTGTCGCAGAACATCCTTCGCGCCGCCGCGAGGATCGCCATCTTGCGGAACCACCGCTACTCCGCCGCCACCTGACCCTCGACACGCTCAAGCCTCGCGGCGCTGAATTTCAGCTCGGGGATCTTGCCGAACGGATCCAGCGCCGGGTTGGTCAGCATGTTGGCCGGGGCCTCGACATAGCAGAACGGGATGAACACCACCCCGTCCGGAACGTCGCCGTCGCTGCGGGCGGCGATCTCGATCTCGCCGCGCCGCGTCGCCACTTTGACCATGTCGCCGGGCTTAATGCCCGACTTGGCGAGATCATTCGGTGAGATATGCGCAAAAGCTTCCGGCTCGATCGTATCCAGGACGCTGGCCCGCCGGGTCATCGCGCCGGTATGCCAATGCTCCAGCAAACGCCCGGTTGTCAGGACCAGCGGGAATTCGGCATCCGGCACCTCGTCCGGCGGCAGGATGTCGCAGGGCACCAACTTGCCGCGACCGCTGGCGGTCGGGAAACCGTCGGCGAAAATTACCGTCTGCCCCTGCGAGGTCTCATCGGCGCAGGGATAGGTCACCGCGCCCTCGCGTTGCAGTCGCTCCCAGGTAATGCCGGTAAGCGAGGGCATCATCTGGCGCATCTCGGCGAAAATGTCCTCGGCGGCGCCATAGGTCCACTTCAGGCCGATCCGATTGGCGATTTCCTGGATGATCCACCAATCCTGTTTAGCCACCCCCGGCGCGTCGATCGCCTTGCGCCCCAACTGCACCCGGCGGTCGGTGTTGGTGAAGGTGCCGTCCTTCTCCGGGAAGGCGGTCGCCGGCAACACCACATCGGCGAAAGCCGCAGTCTCGGTCAGGAAAATATCCTGAACCACCAGATGCTCAAGCCGGGAAAGCGCGGTCCGGGCATGATTTTGATCAGGGTCCGACATCGCCGGATTTTCCCCCATGATATAGCAACCCTTGATCTGCCCGTCATACATGGCGTTGGTGATCTCGACCACGGTCAGACCTTTTTCGTGATCCAACTCCATGCCCCAGAATGCCTCCCAGCGCTCAATCTGCCCGCCATCGCCGACCGGCTTGTAGTCGGGGTAGAACATCGGGACCAAACCGGCATCCGAGGCGCCCTGAACGTTATTTTGACCGCGCAATGGATGCAGCCCAGTGCCGGCCCGCCCAACATGGCCGCAAATCAGCGCCAGAGAGATCAGACACCGGGCGTTATCGGTACCATGGGTATGCTGCGAGATACCCATGCCCCAGAAGATCAACGCCGTCTCGGCATTGGCATAGACGCGGGCCATCTGGCGGATGCGATCGGCCTCATCCGCTCCGGCGTAAACTCGGCGGTTCGGGCCTTCAGATCCTCAAAACCCTCGGTATAACCCTCGACATATTGCTGGTCATACAGACCCTCGGCGATGATCGTGTTGATCATCCCGTTCAACATCGCCACATCGGAGCTAGGCTGGAACTGGATCATATGGGTGGCGTGGCGGGAGAGCGCTTGGCCGCGCGGGTCCATGACAATCAGGGTCGCGCCGGCCTTGGCGGCGTTCTTGATGAAAGTGGCGGCGACGGGATGGTTAACCGTCGGGTTGGCGCCGATGACAATGATCACCTCGGCATTGACCGCCTCGGCGAAAGGCGCGGTGACGGCGCCGGACCCAATGGTCTCCATCAGCGCCGCGACCGAAGACGCGTGGCAAAGCCGGGTGCAATGGTCGACATTGTTGGTCCCGAAACCGGTGCGCACCAGCTTCTGCACAAGGTAGGCTTCCTCGTTCGACCCTTTGGCCGAGCCGAAACCGGACAGGGCCTGGCCGCCGTCGCGATCACGGATCTTCATGATGCCCGACGCGGCGCGACCCAACGCCTCTTCCCAGGTCGCCTCGCGGAAATGGGTATAGGGGTTGGCCGGGTCGATCGGCAGCGAGGCGTCGCGCGGTACATCGTCGCGGCGGATCAACGGCACCGTCAGCCGCTCGGGATTGTGAACATAGTCAAAACCATAACGACCCTTGACGCAGAGCCGGCTGCGGTTCGCCGGCCCCGCCCGGCCATCGACCGAGATGATCTTGTCTTCCTTGACGTTAAAGGTCAGTTGGCAGCCAACGCCGCAATACGGACACAGGCTATCGACGCTGCGGTCGGGCGCATTGGCAAAGACACCGGCTTCGTCCAGCGCGCTTTTCGGCATCAGCGCGCCGGTCGGGCAGGCTTGCACGCATTCGCCGCAGCCAACGCAGGTGCTGGCCCCCATATCATCGCCAAGGTCGAAAACGATATGTGCGCCCGGGCCGCGACCGGCCATGCCAATCACGTCATTGACTTGGATCTCGCGGCAAGCCCTGACGCAAAGCCCGCACTGAATGCAGGCATCCATGTTGACGGCGATCGCCGGATGGCTGGAATCGGCGCTGGGACGCTCATGCACCGGGAACCGGCTTTCGCTCAGCGCCATTCCATCGGCGAAACGCCAGAGCGTGGAGTCCGGGTCATGCGCCTCGGCCTTGGTCGGCTGATCGGTAACCAGCAGTTCCATGACCATCCGGCGCGAGGTTTTGGCCCGGTCTGACGCCGTGCTGACCTTCATACCCTCGGCCGGCTCTCGGATGCAGGACGCGGCAAGCACCCGCTCGCCCTCGATCTCGACCATGCAGGCCCGGCAATTGCCGTCGGCGCGGTAACTATCGGCCGGCTTGTAACAGAGATGCGGGATCTCGGTGCCAAGCCGGTTGGCGACCTGCCAGAGGGTCTCGCCAGGCGCGGCGGAAACCTGCTGGCCATCCAGTTCGAAGCTGATCTTGTCGGTCATATCCGGGTCTCCACCGCCATGGCGGGTTGAACGGGGTGGCTCTTGGGATCGGAGTCTTTATGAAAATCTTTATCAACATGCGAATCCTCAGCGACAGCCGGGGCCCGCGCCTGTCGTCTGAGATACGGAAAATTTACGTCGCGACAACCGACAAGAGCGCCGAGATGACGGGGTGGGATGGATCGCGCATTATATTTCATCGGGAAAAAACTTCATTACTGCTGCCAGCGGATTGCTGGCGGCTTGGCCGAGGCCGCAGATCG
>JAQBUJ010000547.1 GCA_027623845.1 Pseudomonadota bacterium | reverse complement strand
GCCCGCATGCAATGGTCGATACGATCGAGGGTTTCGGATCGCACAATAAGGTCGTTTTACTGGAAACGCTGGCCGATGTGGATGTGGTTGGCGATCTGACCGCCGCCGGCGTCAGGGCGCCCGGCCAAAGGCTTCATGCTCGCGCAGACGGGGCATGATCTCGACGAAATTGCAGGGACGAAAGCGGATATCCAACTGATTACGCAAAATCTCGTCCCAGGCATCCTTGCAGGCGCCGGTTGAGCCCGGCAGCGCGAACAAATAGGTCCCACCCGCAACCCCGCCAATGGCGCGCGACTGGATCGTCGAGGTACCGATTTTCTGGTAGCTGATCCAGCGGAATAGCTCGCCAAACCCCTCAATCTCCTTTTCGAAAACCGCCTTGAAGGCCTCCGGTGTCACGTCCCGGCCGGTAACCCCGGTGCCGCCTGTCGAGATCACCACGTCGACCTCGGGCTGGGCGATCCACAACTGCAATCGTTCTATAATCTCGGGAACTTCATCTTTGACGATGGCTCGGTCGGCCAGGACGTGGCCGTCACCCTCAAGGCGGGCCACCAGGGTGTCGCCGGAACGGTCTTCCGCCAGGCCGCGGGTATCCGAGACCGTCAAAACCGCGATCTTGACCGGTACAAACGTCCGTGATTCGTCAATTCCGGGCATGTCGGTAACCGCGCGCGACTTGTCCGTCCACCGCTTCATAGCGCGGCCAGGACCCTGCCGCGACGCGGTCCAGGCTAGGGGCCGGCTCACCGCGCTGTATGCGGTACATCCAGAGATTTCGCAGGACATCCTCGATGAAGTTGCGGGTCTCCCGCGACGTAATCGCCTCGATGAAGAACAGCGGATCGTCTTTGTAATTCACCTCCCGCTCCCATTTGCGCAAGGTTCCCGGGCCAGCGTTATAGGCTGCCAGCATCTTGAACAGATCTTGGCCGACGCTGTCATCATCCATCAAATGGCGAATGTATCGGCGACCCAAAGCGACATTTACCGCCGGGTCGAACAGTGATTCACGTCCGGAGCCTCGGCGCAATGACCGGTCCTCGCCAACAAAGGCCGCAGTGCTGGGCATCAGCTGCATGACGCCGCGCGCGCCGCGACCGCTTTTGGCGCGGGGATCGAAATAACTCTCCTGGCGGGCCACCGCGTGGATCAATGCCGAATCAATATCCGCCTTTTCGGGCATCGACCAATCGGGGACCGGGAAAAGCGCCGCATAATACGACCGGTGCCCTTCCGCCTTGAGCACGCCGGCAGCACGCATCGAAAGGCCGGGCAGGCCATGGCGCGCGGCCACGGTCATTATCACCGGACGCAGTTGATCAGGCAGCGTGGCGAAGAGTTTGCGAAATTCGCGCTCAGCCGCGGGCTTCATACCAAGTTGCAGCAGCGCGAACCCACGCCTGCCGCCGGGTATTGCGGCAAGCTGGCCGACCGCCGCCTCGGTCATCTGCGGCAGGCTCCAATCCAAGGGCATGTCGACCCCGAGCGCCCGGCGCGCCAGCAAACCGTAAAACGATCCGGGCACCGTCGCCGCCTGAGCCAGCCATTTCGTCGCCTCACGTGGGCGCCGAGCGGCCAGATGCGCCCGTGAGGCCCAATAGGCGCCAGCCGTACGCGCCACCGGTCCGGCGTCCAACCACCCGGCCACGGCCTCAAAATGCGCAGCGGCCCGATCCATATCGCCAAGCCGCCAGGCCGCCAGGCCGCCGGTCCAACCGGCGATGGGGATTGTTTGCACTGCCTCGGCGATACTTTTGTCGGCCAGTTCGAGCGCTCGCTTATCCTTGCCGAAGATAAAGTAACCATGCGCGATTTCGGCGCGCGCCAGGGCAAACTCAACCGGGTCCAGAATACGCCGCGCCCGCGCTGTCGCGAGCTTTTTGCGCCCGCCCGAAGGCCAGCCCTTACCGATCAACCGTCTTATTTGTCCGCGTAGATTTGCAACTTCCCGCCTTGCCTGGGTCGATCGTTTGCGCGGCGAGCGATAGGTCTTTGGCCCCTCGCCAACCGATTTTGGGCCATTGCCGAGCAGTATTTTCCCCTGCGGCCTTGGCGGCGACTTCCAACCGGAGATCTTTCGGCTGGTCGCCAGCTTATAGAGTCGCGATGCCTGCGGATGATCGGCGTGCTGCTGCATCCAACGCAGCAATTCTGGATAGCGCGAGCGGTATTTCGTCGGGTGCAGATATTTCTGCGCTTCCACATGCCCCAAAAGGAGCTTGTCCTGCAGAGAGTCGATGATCCGCGACGCCTGCGACCACTGCCCGTCTTCCTGCAGCGCGAAAATTTTGCGGTACTTTTCGGCATCTGCCTCGGACAGAATGCGCGGCACGGTCACGTCCCGGTTTTCGGCGACTGGGCGCGCGAGGAAATCCCGCGTATCCGTCTTGGCCGGCGCAGCGACAGCTTGCGCCGCCGGGCCGAAGACGAATATGAAGATTGCGAGGCTTAATATGCGGCGGACGATGACGATCGCCTCCCGGAATGAGCGGGCGCCTCCCGGAATGAGCGGACCGATAGTCGGTCACTGGGCACCCTGCGAAGAGGTCAGATAAAGCCATGACGCCGGCCACGACAAGCACTTTCGCCCATCAAATTTAAAACCCGCGCCATGCGCCCAACCGGGCCGAAATCAGCAAACTATTGGTGATTTAATACAAAAAAGTTTCTTAAATTCAGCAACTAATCTCGTGACCTTGCTGTGAAATCATAGCTTCTTTGAGCAGCCATCCGATCAAGGCAAAAATTCCTATAACCTATTGAAAATAATTCACTTTAAGAGTTTTTGTTTCACCATCAACAAGTCACGCCATGCATTGGCTTTTTGAGCTGGCGAGCGCAACAAAAACGCCGGATGAAAGGTTGCCAGAGTCGGAATCGGTTCCGATTCGGCCTCCGGGCGCTGGTCGGGTTGGTAGGCCAGCCACCGTCCCCGCAGCCTCATGATGCCTTCTTTTCGGCCCAGCAACGTCTTCGCCGACGTGCCGCCGACCAGTACCAGCACCTTGGGTGCGACGAGCTGAATATGGCGTTGGATGAACGGGAGGCAGGCTGCGACCTCTGCGGGCGTCGGTTGGCGATTTCCCGGCGGGCGCCAGGGCAGAATATTGGTGATATAGGCGGAACCGCGATCCAGGCCGATCGAGGC
>JAQBUJ010000546.1 GCA_027623845.1 Pseudomonadota bacterium | reverse complement strand
AATTTTCGCGTCATCTCACACCAGGGATTTCGGGTTCTGGAGTGACCCTGGTATAAGACCTTTGATTCCTTGCTTGAATCTATGGAGTGATAAAACTCACACTTAAGACCGTCGCACGGCGCGCTTGGTTTTCCAGTCCAAACTTTTACCAATATTTACGGCTTCTGCGCTGGTTCACCGCCGCGAAATCCCCCGGCATCAGTCCTTGGTCTTGGCCCCACCGAAGAGCGGCACGCCGGCACGGCGCAGGACCGGAGCCAACGCACCGCCGCAAAGAAACCCACCGATATGCGCCAGAAACGCAACCCCGCCAGCGGAGCTTGAGAACAACACCGCGACGATCAGTTGCAAAGAGAACCAGATGCCGATCAACACCATTGATGGCCAGCGATAGCGTTTGAGGGTCAAAAAATAGAACCGGTTGGCCACCATTGCAAAGCCCGGCCCCAAGACGATCAGCCGCCCCTTGGGAAATAACATCAAGTAAGCGCCGATCAACCCGGAGATCGCGCCACTGGCGCCGATCAATTGAACCTGAGCGTCCATCATCGCTGCCGCCTGGACAATGGCGCTGATCGCCGCCGTCAGAATGAACAGGCCGGCGAACCGCACTGCCCCCAAGGCATTCTCAACCGCCGGAGCAAACACCCAAAGGAACAAACCGTTACCCAAAAGATGCCCCCAATCGCCATGGATGAAGGCATAGGTCACCAATGTCGCCGCCACCGGGATAAATCCAAGATGCGGTGATGGCGTTCGATGGCCGAACAGATGCGCCGGGTTGAGGCCAAAGGCGAGCATCAACTGAGCATTGGAGAAATCGCTCAACCGCTGTTCCCAAAGGAAGATGACGGTCATGACAACCAGCAGCAGCGCGGTCACCACCGGAATCTGTTCGATCCGTTGTTCGTCGCCAATGGGAATCATGTATCGCCCCGTGGAACGAGCCCTGAGCCGGCATGTCGGCACCCGCCGCCGCCGCCGTCTCGGCCCCGTGTGATGTCAGGTTAATCGCGAAAAATCGTATCCAACGGGATCGAATAGGTCAGCATCAAGGTTTCCTCGCCGGGATTTCGCTCATCCAGTCCGGCATTGGAGATGTGGTGAAACGCCAAGCCCAAGCGCGAAAAGTCGTCGAAACGATAGCCAAAGTTGACGCCGGAGCGAAACTCGATGGCATGGCCCAGATCCTTGCCGTCACCATTGCCATAGACGCCGGCGGCGAAATTCGGGGTTACCACGAACCGTTTACCAAGGAAGATATCGATCCCGATGCCGCCATATCCGTAGGTGCCGCCCTGGGCCGTGGCAGTCAACCCGACAAAAGGCGTGAACACCCACAGCTTGTAGTCCTCGGCGAAGACGTACTCGAGCCGAAACTCCGCCGTCGTCTTGTCGTCGAACATGTCGTAAACGCCGACGCCAAAGGTCAGGAAATCCGGCTCCCCCGCGCGCGCCTCTGGCTTGAGGCTGAAGAGGCAGATCAGACCGACGGCCAAGGCCATCAAAAAATTCACAGGCCGCACGGTACACCTCGAATTCGGGTAAGCGACCGGCATCATAGCCTTCGGTCCGTCGACATCAAAGCCCCGGCGCCAATTCCAGCACCGGTTGCCCCGACGCCGCGCCGTTACGCTTGGAGTGTTTGCTTGAAGCCTTCGGTCGCCCGCACCAGGGCGGCGCGGATACCGGGCTCCATCGCCGAGTGACCAGCATCGGGAACGACCACGTATTGCGCCCCGGGCCAGGCCTGCGCCAACGCGTCGGCCGAACGGATCGGGCAAATGATGTCGTAGCGGCCTTGGATGATCACCGCCGGCTTGCCGGCGATCGCCGACACCCCCTCGATCAGCGCGTTGGGCGCCAGGAACATCTCGTTGGCGAAGTAGTGCGCCTCAAGTCGGGCCAGGGCCAGCATCTGCGCGCGGGCCGGCATAGTCATCGCCGCTGCATCCTCCACATGGAGGGTCGAACAGGCGGATTCATATCCGCTCCAAATCCGGGCGGCAGGGTCATGGATGGCCGGATCCGGGTCTTCCAAACGGCGACGATAAGCCGTCAGCAGGTCACCGCGCTCAGCCTCCGGAATGAAGCCGGCGAAATCGCGATGCGCTTCAGGGAAAATCTGCCCCATGCCGTTGATAAACCAATCGATCTCGCAGGCCCGGCCAAGGAAAATCCCGCGCAGCACAAAGCCGAGACAGCGCTCCGGATGCGCCTCGCCATAGGCCAGAGCCAGGGTACTGCCCCACGACCCCCCAAAGAGCAGCCAACTCTCCACCCCGAGTTGCTGACGCAACCGTTCGATGTCGTCGATCAAATCGGCCGTGGTGTTGTCTCGTAGCTCGGCATTGGGGCTGGATTTTCCGGATCCTCGCTGATCGAACAGGATAATCCGATAGGCCGCCGGATCGAAAAACCGGCGGTGCACTTTGGCGATACCCGAGCCAGGCCCACCGTGCAGGAACAGCACCGGCACGCCCTCTGGATTGCCGGTCTCCTCCCAATAGATCCGGTGTAGGTCCGACACCGCCAATTGGCCAAAGTGAGCCGCGTCGATTTCCGGATAAAGTCTGTCGCGCATAGCCATCCATTTCCAGCCGCCGTGGAGTGTTCGCCGCGCCGCTCCTCCGTCATACCAGAGCCGTCACCGGGCGTCACGCCGGCCGGCTGCGTCAACTCGTCATAGCGGAGGTCGACCAACCGGGCATCCACCGTCGCCGGTGACAGAGCCCTCAACGTCGACGATAAAATCTATAACCAGCTGAAAAAACATAGAAAATTATCTGTACTCCAACCGAAGACCAGTCTCTGGGCAGCGCCGGTGGCCTGGCTTTTGCGGCTGATGTGTTGACGAGGCGCCGTGAGTCGCATGACAAAGATCCATGGATAATCCGCGGTCCTCTGCAAAACCGGCCACCAAGCCCTGTAAGACGGCCATGGCGCGCCGCCCCGGACGGCTGCAAAAATCTACTGAACCGACCTGCTACCGCTGGTCTCTTGCCCGACCCGGCGGGCGGTTCTTTGGCGGATCCGGGATCTGGGGAATTCTTGTAATTTCGTCTTTGGCAATAACGTCTCTGGCAATAACGTCTGCGGCAATGACGTCTGTAGCCGTGCCGGCGGCGCGCGCCAGCGCTGAGCCTTGCCTCGCC
>JAQBUJ010000545.1 GCA_027623845.1 Pseudomonadota bacterium | reverse complement strand
GATCATGGCATTGCAAGTGGCAAACTTTTGCGCCGCCAACTGGTTGGTTTTTGCTCCGCCGTTGACACAATGTCGCTAACGCTTCTGGCGATTCGATCGCCACATTTTCAAAGTTGATCTGGTTTACCGCCAACATCCACCGGGTTGTTTCCGCCCGTCCCCGGCCTTTGAAATAATGAAGTCGCGTCATGTCGGTTTTTGACCTTTCAAATTTCAACGAATAAATTGCTGTACGAAATCAGCACCAAGGCCAACGTTTTCAAAATGAGCACCGCACATGTCGATTTTGGTGAAGACGTCTTCGTATCCCAAATGTTTGTCATAGGGATCGACATAGTACATCACGCCGTTGACCTGGAAGCACGCTATCGGCGCGCAATATTGACCCCCATGGTTCGAGTGCGTGTGTGCTACCGTTGTCCTGGCCAGAAAAGCCTGAACGTTACCCAACTGACGCTGGTCTGAGTTGACCTGAGAGACCACAAGCCAAGAAAGACGACGCCCATGACCCACAGCCAGCAGGTCGCGATCGTAACCGGCGGTTCCCGTGGCATAGGTCGCGCCATCTCTACCCGCCTCGCCGCCCAGGGCGCCTCTATCTGCGTCAATTATTCGGCTCAGCCGGAGCCGGCTGAAGCCCTGGTCAAGGAACTTTTCGCCAGCGGCACATCCGCCATCGCGGTGCGCGCCGACGTGTCTGACCCCGTCCAGGTCCAGTCCCTCATCGCCCAGGCGGAGGCAGAACTCGGTCCGCCAACCATCCTGGTCAATAATGCCGGCATCTCGGCCCCCGCCACTTTGGAAACGTACGACGAAGCGGCTTTGGACCGGATGCGCCGGGTTAACGTCAACGGCGTCATCAACACCATTCGTGCGACCATGACGGGCATGAAGGCGAGAGGCTACGGTCGTATCGTCAACATTGCCTCCAACGCCGCCATCGGCACCGCATTACCCGGTACCACCTTCTATGCCGCGACGAAGGCCGAAGTCCTGATCCTGACGAAGCGCTTCGCGCTTGAGCTTGGCCGCGCGGGCATCACGGTGAACGCCGTCTGCCCCGGCTGGATCGTCACCGACATGACCCGTGGCGCCGCGACGGAGGATGAGTTTTCGACGCGCGTCGCCGGGATGCGGGAACGGACCATGGTCGGCCGCGTCGGCGCGCCGGAGGACATCGCCGCCGCCGTCGCGTTCCTCGCCAGCCTAGAGGCCGGTTTCACCACCGCGCAGGTTCTCACCGTGGATGGCGGCCGCAAGGATTATATCGGCCACGGTTAGGTGGAAGATGCTGCGTTGTGTCCGTAAAGCGTCGGGGCACGGAATCGCCGGATGCAGAGCGTTGGACAAACACGATTTATTGAATACCCGTTGCGCACCATTCCATTCGGAAAAAGCGTTGCATTCGACCAGTCAGTCGACCGAGCGTTTCATTTCCAGTGGGGCGGATAGGCGTTGTGATAGCCCGGCAATGTCTCGATGCGTTTGCTCCACGCTCCCAGTTGTGGAAAATATTCGGCAATCGGGTGAAGAGCGAGTTCCAGTGACGCTGCTTCCTCCCGCGCGACGGCACGCGAGAGCTGCATCAGCACCGGATATAGGGTGAGGTCAGCCGCGCTTAGAGCCTCGCCGGCAAGCCAAGGGGTGGACGAAAGTCGTGTCTCGACCAAACCCAGTTCATCTCGAACCACCTTGGCCGCCTTGGTGATAGGCTCGGCGAACTCCTGAGCCTTGCCGCGAAAAAGTGGCCGGGAAATGTCGCCAACAGGCTCGCGCAAGTTCCCGTCACATTCACAGATCACCTGCCAAACCCGCGCTGTTTCTTTAGGGCCTTTACCGAAAAGAGGTGGCTCCAAATCCGTCGCGTCAAGGTAAGAGAGAATGGCCAGCGCCTCGCGGACAGTGACATCGCCGTGCGTAAGTACCGGGACCTGCCCCCGAGGACTGACTTTCAGGAACTCGGGGCTCTTCTGCTCGCGTTTGGCGTTGTCGAGGCGCCGTTGGCGGTAGGCCAGCCCTTTCACTTCCAGCGCCAACATGACTGTCCAGCATGGTGGGGAGCCCGAGATGAAATAAAGTTCGCGCTGTGTCATCGAGTTTGTGTCCTCATAAGTTCCGCGATGAATGCCTCAACGAGGAGGTCTTTGTGAGCCTCGTCGAGGCTCGCTCGGTCATCAGAGCGCTGGAGGGCCGACTACAATCACGTTAGACCGCATTCCGCCCATGGAAGTCTGACGCCCACTACCATCAAGTCAGCGGACACGCTATTGATCAACCCTGACTCTCACTATCAATGAGGGACGGTCGGCGGCAGGTCACGGTCCGCTATTGCTACGGTTTCTCGTTACCATTGCCGGACGAGACCCTAGATCGATTGACCACGCGAAACACCGTCATCCACGTGGATGAACCCGCCGGCGGATCAGCACCGCTCCTTCCAACGACACCCCGTGGGCCTGAAAAATCGACCGAGATTAATCAGTGACCATACTCATGTTCAATCCCTCAGCGACAGTGCAAGCGGCGTTGAGGGAGCCGCTTGCACTGTTAGGCTAGAGAGACCGGGCTTGGCTCACGAATGCCACGTGAACTGCTGTGGCTTTCGGGATGAGCTTTGCGAGATCACGATGTTGACCAGCGCAGGACCGGGGAATGCCATCGCTTGGTCGAGCGCGGCCGGTATATCCTTCGGGTCCTCGACGAAGAAGCCCTTGCCGCCGAAGTCCTCCATGATCTTGTCGTAGCGCGCGCCGTAAATTAGCGCATTCGGCTTCATGTTCATCATCGGATTTTCTGGAATTTCCGGCATACCCGGACCGATACCGCCATTGTTGAGCACCACGATTTTAGCGGGCAGATTGTATCGGACCAGAGTCTCCATCTCCATGCCGGAGAAGCTAATGGCCGAATCGCCCGAGAGGTGGATGACCGGTCGGTCCGGATGTACGACGCACGCGGCGATGGCATGACCGAGGCCTACACCCATGGTGCCATAGGTGCCGGCGTTCAGGCAGGCGCGGGCGTCGGAAACCGGCAACATTGTGAGCCCAATATCCATCGTGCCGGCACCCTCGGCGCTTAGGATAGCGTTCTTCAGAGGTGGTTCGGGAAAACTGAACAGTTGGGATAGGTGGATTTTCCGCGCAACGGCGGCATGATTG
>JAQBUJ010000544.1 GCA_027623845.1 Pseudomonadota bacterium | reverse complement strand
GCTTCCTTGATCAGGTTGCTGGCATAGGCCGCTATGGGGCCATATCGGTTGACGACTTTGGTATGGCAGCCGCAATACCAACAGAGCTGGTCGCAGAACGGGACGTGAAAATAGAGAGAGATTGGCTCTTCATCTCCGACCTCCCCCAGCCAGCCGGCATAGGTTTCGGCGGTCACGCCGTCGTGAAAGTGCGGCGCGGTGGGGTAACTGGTATAGCGGGGCACCAACCCGCCATAGCGCTGTATGAGATCCACGGTCATTTCGCGACTGTAAACAGCGCCGCGGCGATAGAGGTTGATCTGAGTCAAATTTGCATTGCGCGGCTTTAGCGGCGGCCCACATTTCCACGGCGCGATGACGCGCGGCTGAGAACGCCTGCTACCGGCGTGACGCGGACATCGCCGGCGTCGTATCGTTTGGCCAGGACGGATTAACCAATCGGGTGTTGCGGCGATGGCGACGAAGCAGATGTGCGACTCGTGGGACCGGGCTGATTCGCTGGCCGAGTTTCGCGACCGTTTTATTTTGCCGGATGGGGTCATCTATCTGGATGGCAACTCCCTTGGCCCGGTGCCGAAAACCACCCCTGGTCGGGTTGCCAATATGATCGAGCAGGAAGGGGGCGCGCATCTCATCGGCGGCTGGCTGGCCGATGGCTGGATGGAGAAGCCGTTGATTCTCGGTGACCGGGTCGCCAAGTTGATCGGGGCTGGCCCTGGAGAGGTCGCGGTGGTCGATACCACCTCGATCAACCTGTTCAAGCTGTTGGCGGCGGCGTTGCGACTGCGACCAGAGCGCAGGATCATTCTGTCCAACCACGAAAACTTTCCCACTGATCTCTATATGGCCCAGGGGCTGAGTGCCTGGCTCGATCAAGGCCATGAACTTCGGTTGGTCGATGAGAGCCAGATCGAGGCGGCCATTGGTGATGATGTCGCCGTGGTGATGCTGACCCAAACCAATTTCAAAACCGGCCGGGTGCTCGACATGGCGGCGATCACCGAGGCGGCGCATCGCGCGGGCGCGCTCACCCTTTGGGACCTGGCTCATTCGGCGGGAGCTTTCCCCGTGGCGTTGAACACGGCGAAGGCGGATTTCGCCGTTGGTTGCAGCTACAAGTATTTGAATGCTGGGCCGGGTGGACCGGCGTTCCTGTTCGTTGCCGAAAGGCATCAGGCGCTGGCGGAGCAACCGTTGACCGGTTGGCTGGGCCATGAAAACCCCTTCGCTTTTGAGACCAGCTATCGGCCCGCCGTTGGCATTCGCCGCCACGTCTGCTCATCGCCCGGAGTTTTGGGGTTGGTGGCGTTCGAGGCAGCGTTGGAGATATTCGAGGCGGCGGACATCAACGATCTGCGCGCCAAATCGAATGCCCTGTGCGATTTGTTCATCACCTTGGTCGAGGAGCGCTGTGGTGATTTTGGGTTCGAGTTGTTATCGCCGCGCCAAGCCGGGCTGGTGGAGCCGCTGTTGCGGGGCAGCCAGGTCTCCTTCGCCCATCCCGAAGGCTATGCGATCATCCAAGCATTGATCCGGCGCGGCGTGATCGGAGACTTCCGCGATCCCCACGTGTTGCGATTTGGTTTCGCGCCGCTTTATCTTCGATATGGCGATGTCTATGACGCCGTCGACCAGCTACGTCAGGTGATGGACGGCCGCGAATGGGATGACCATTCGCTCAAGGAAAGGGCGGCGGTGACCTAGTCTAACGTCGTGCCGGCGAGCGACCTTGAAAGTTCGAGTCAAAGTAGAATTGTGTAAGGCTTAGAGATTCGCTACTGTTCAGCCTTTCATGCCACGCGCAGCGGTCGTCGCTGTGCGGACGCGTGGATGGGAGGACCATAATGAAATCAGTAACAGCGTTGAAAACACTGGCCATTGGCACAGTCGTTGGCGCAGTGGCGTTTGCCGCCGCCGGCGATGCGATGGCGCAGAAGAAAGTTAAATGGAAGATGCAGAGCGCTTGGGGCACCCAGGTGCCTAACGCCGGTGAGTCCGGGGTGCGTTTTGTTGACAGCGTCTCCAAGATGTCCGGCGGCAAGTTCAACATCAAATTTTTTGATCCGGGCGCGTTGGTTCCGGCTCTTGAGACGTTTGATGCGGCTTCCAAGGGCTCGATCGAGTCGGCTTGGACCACGCCTGGCTACCATGCCGGTCGGTATCCGGGTCTGTCGTTCATGACCACGGTGCCTTTTGGCCCGCAGATTTCCGAGTTTCTGTCCTGGAAGTGGTTTGGCGGCGGAAACGCGATCCGGGATCGGGTCTATGCCAAGCATGACCTATTTGCGGTCGACGCCTTCTCGCATGGCGCCGAAACTTCGGGTTGGTTCAAAGAGCCAATTACCGATCTTAAGCAGCTCAAAGGCATGAAGATGCGTTTCTTCGGCTTGGGCGCCAAGGTCATGTCGAAGATTGGCGTGTCCACTCAGCTGCTCGCCGGTGCCGACATCTATCCGGCCCTGGAGCGTGGCGTGATCGACGCGACTGAGTATTCGATGCCGACTAACGACATCAAATACGGCTTCTATCAGATCGCCAAAAACAACTACTTCCCCGGTTGGCATCAGCAGTCCTCGGTGTCGGAATTCCTGATGAACAAGACCAAGTTCGACGGACTTCCCGAGGCCTATCAAGAGATGATTCGCAGCGCGACCTACACGCAGGTCATCTACACGCATGCGATCGCTGACTCGCAGCAGTTTGGTGCGATGAAAACCATGCAGGAGAAGCATGGCGTGAAGATCCATCGCTGGAAAGACGATCAGCTGGCCGTGTTCGAGAAGGCTTGGCTTGAGGTCGTTGCCGAGGAATCGGCCAAGGATGCTCTGTTCAAGGAGTTCGCGGACAGCTACTACGCTTTCCGTACCGGTTTCAAAATCTGGGGCGATGCCCAGTTGATGAAGCTGACCTACCTGGACTGATTGTCTAGCGTAAATTGATTTTTCGCTTTACGGCGAGAGGTCACGATTTAGCCGGGGCCCTTGGGTCCCGGCTTTTTCGTTACGCTTTCGACGGTGAATCAGACCTTAGTCCAGCACCGCCATGAAATCACAGGTGACCTTCGACGGCCCATCGCCAACCAGAGCAAGGGTATGGCGCGCGGGTCGTGAGTCCGGGTCGGGGAACAGGCGCTCCCACTGACCGTTAAGCGCCGCGCGGCC
>JAQBUJ010000543.1 GCA_027623845.1 Pseudomonadota bacterium | reverse complement strand
CGAAATCCGATCCATTGACGAAACGCTCGAGGTGGCGGCTGGCGTCATCATTGATTTCGATCGCCGGTTCATTGGCGACCTCGCCGGCGACCTTGACGGTCGCGGTCCAATCCGTTCCGAAAAGATCGATCATTTTTCGGCGGGGGGAGGCGACGAGAGACGTTGTCAGGGCGGTTGTGAGGATCGACAGTGATTCTGGGCCGGTTGAGGCGATCAGCTCTTCCGCCCAAGCCTCGGCGCGATCGAGTTCACCCTTGGCCAGAAGGGCGCGCGCATAGGCATCGATCAACCTCGGCTCGCTTGGCCGTATCGCCAGAGCTTTATCCATAAGCGTCAGCGCCTGGCCGTACGCTCCCGCCCGTAGCGCTTTTTGCGCTTCAGCCCGTAGCTCCTGAAGATCCATGGACGGGGAGCTCAGACCTCCACTCCATAAACCTCCCGGGCTTGCTCTTGGCTCACCATGCCGTTGCGAACATCGTCGGCGACGCTCGCCTTGTTGCGGGTTTTCGGGTCTCCCAGGCCGCCGCCGCCGGGCATTTCCAGGGTTATGCGCTGGCCCGACGGAATGGATTGGCGACCCTTGGCCTTCAGTTCGGTGCCGTCGGAGAGGTACAGTCGTCCGGTCATGCCGTTGGCGCCGCCATTGCGGCCGCGAGGCGGATAAGTCACCCGGTCGAACATGGTGTTGATGGCGAAGGGCGCACCCTCGGCATGGGAGATCTCCATCACCTGACCGACCCCGCCGCGATGGGCGCCGGCGCCGGCGCTATCGGTGCGGTATTCTTTTTTCCAGAAGATCAGCGGGGCGATGGCTTCGTTGATCTCGATGGGGGTGTTGCGGACGCCGGAGGGAAAGGCGGTTGCGTTCAGGCCGTCTTTGGCAGGCCGTGCGCCGGTGCCGCCGGAGTGGAAGGTATTCATCGCAAACGGCGTGGCGTCGCCGTAATCCTCGTCTGTCATGCCATGTCCGCCCAGCAACACCGGGTTCCACAGGCATGACGTGCCCTCGGCTGGTACCTGACCCGGGATGATCTGATTGAGGCAACCCAGCACCACGTCGGGCAACATCTGGCCGATCACATGGCGCGCGGTGACGGCGGCCGGGCGCGGCGCATTCAAAATGCAACCAACCGGGGCGCTGATCCGCACCGGCTCCAGCGAACCGGCGTTGTTCGGCACCCGCGAGCCGATGATGCAGCGCACGCCGAAAGTCGCATAAGCCTCGGTATAGGTGACCGGCACATTGATCCCGTAGCTTGACGCTGGCGATGTCCCGGAAAAGTCCAGATCAATACCGCTCTCGGAGATCGTCATCTTGCAGACCAGATCGACCTCTTTCTCATAACCGTCGATCCGCATGGCGTTCTCATAAGTGCCATAAGCCAGAGCCCGCACCTCGGCCAGCATGCCGGCCCGCGAGGAATCGATGATGTGTCGGCCAAGCTCGTCGAGGCTCTGAAGATTGAATTCCCGCATCATCGCGACCAGGCGAGCGCCGCCGACATCGTTGCAGGCGGCCAGGGAGTAGAGATCGCCTTCGACCTCGACCGGGTTGCGCACATTGATGCGCATGATCGCCATCACCGGCTCGCTGAACTCCCCGCGTTTGGCCAGCGGCATGATTGGGATGCACAGCCCTTCCTCATAGACCTGCCGGCCATCTGGACCAAAGCCCCGGCCACCGACGTCGACCACATGGGTGGTGCAGGCGAACAGCGCCACGATCTTGCCGTCCAGGAAGGTTGGCGTGACCACGGTGAAGTCGTTCAGATGCCCGGTGCCCTTCCAGGGGTCATTGGTGAGGTAGATATCGCCTTCCTCCATCACCTCTATCGGGTAGACCTCAAGGAAAGAGCCGACCGAGGCCGCCATGGCGTTTACATGCCCCGGCGTGCCGGTGACCGCCTGGGCCAACATCCGGCCCTGGATATCAAACACCCCGGCGGAGATATCGCCGGCTTCCCGGGCCGAGGTTGAAAAGGCGGTGCGGACCAGAACCTGGGCCTGTTCCTCGACGACCGAGAGCAGGCGGTTCCACTGGATCTGCATGTGGATTTGATCGATCGCGCTGGCGTTTCGCATCGGATTTTCTCCCGGTTCAGGACGTGCGGCTCAGCACGAGGTGGCCAAGCGAGTTCACACTGGCTGAAAATCCAGTGGAGACGATTGTCGTGGTTTGGTCCTCGGCGATGGCGGCGGGGCCGGGGATGGTCACGCCCGGCGCGATGTCGACGCGTCGGTAAACGGTTGCCTCCACGTAGTCGGAACTGCGCGGATCGAAGAGCTGACGTTGGCCGATTGCTTGCGGCGGCCCGCCGCCGTTACCGCCAAGCCGGCGCCGGTCGGTTTCGGGCCGGTCACCGACAGCGTCCAGCTCAGGATCTCCGGCTGCTGGCCCGGCACCGAACGCCCATAGAGCCGGCGGTACTCGGTCTCGAACGCTTCATGCAGGGTCGCGGCGTCGCTATTGTCGAGGGCGCGTACCGGCAGCGGCACAACAATCTCATGGCCTTGGCCGTGATAGCGCATATAGGCCAGCCGAGCCTCGACCAACCCGTCTGGTCCGGCGCCGCTGATGACAATGGCCCGCGCCTCGGCCGACATCTCGTCGATCAGCGCGTTGACCGCATTAGCGTCGAAGGCGGCCAGATTCATATAGCGGCTACGCACCACCTCATAGGAGATCGGCGCCCGTAAAAAGCCGATCGCCGAGCCGACGCCGGCGCCGGCGGGAATGATGACTGTGTCGATGTCGAGTTTCTCGGCCAACCGTGTGGCGTGCAGCGGCGCCGCGCCGCCAAAGGCGATCATCGAACGCGCCGAGACTTCCTTGCCCCATTCGATGGCGTGAACCCGGGCGGCGTTGGCCATGTTTTCGCCGACGATTTCCGAGACCCCAAAAGCCGCCAGCGGCCCGGACAGGCCAAGCGGGCCGCCCACGGCCTGCTCCAGCGCCGCGCCGGCTTTGTCGGGGGCCAAGTCGACCGACCCACCGGCAAAGCCGATCGGATCAATGCGGCCAAGCACCACGTCGGCATCGGTTACCGTTGGCTGAGTACCGCCCTGGTCATAGCAGGCCGGGCCCGGCATCGCGCCGGCGCTTTGCGGGCCGACGGGGATCCGGTTCATCCCGTCGACGGCGGCGATCGAGCCGCCACCGGCGCCGAC
>JAQBUJ010000542.1 GCA_027623845.1 Pseudomonadota bacterium | reverse complement strand
TGCGCAGCATGCCGCCGGTCGGGTTGTTCGGCGTTACCAGGAAGACCAGACGCGTGCGCTCGGTCACAGCCGCCAACATTCCCCCGACATCACTAGCGCCATCGGCGCGCACCGGCACCGACACCAGTTTCGCGCCTTGCAGTGCGGCGCTTTTGGCGAAACTACCGAAGGAGGGAACCGGGGCCACGACCTCGTCGCCGGGCGTTAGAGCGATACGCCCGGCGTTGGCGATTAACTCGTCACTGCCATTTCCCATGACAATCCGGCTGTTGGCGATGCCGGTCCGGGCCGACAACGCCGCCGTCAACGCGCGCCATTGCGAGTCCGGATACCGGTTAATTCTGGTGCAGGCTTCCTGCATTGCCGCAATTGCCTTCGGCGAAGGCGGATAAGGCGATTCGTTCAGGTTCATCCGCCGCGCCGCCCCGGCAGGCTTTTTCGCACCCTTGGCATCGTCGGGAATAGCCGGCGGCAACCATCGCGGCATCGCCTGGATAAAGGCGTTGGGGATCGATACTGGAGGTTTGGGCTGGGTCATGGGGCTGCTGTTCTCAATCCTCGCTACTGACTTTTCTGACAACCAACCAGAGCGCATGGATCATGCCCGGAACCCAGAAGAAAACGCTGAGGATTATATTGAGCCAAAAATGCAATCCGATCCCAACAGTGAGAAACGCCGCGACCGGTGGCAGCAGCAGGGCAAGGATAATTCTGATGACATTCATTACGCAGCCTCCAGCAGCGCGTTGCGGAACTTAGACGAACCGATTGAATGATAACGGATTGTTCACGACCGCAACATGCGTCATTAAAGATCCGTCGACAACGCACCCCCCGCCGCGGGAGCCCACTACCATGCCGCAGATCACGGTCGGAACCGTCGTTAAGCTGATCATCCTGTCGCTGATCGTCGGGTTATTGCTGCATTGGTTTGATGTCAGCCCCCAGGACCTGCTGCGTAAGATCTTCGGAAACGTCGACGCCATCGCGAAGTGGAGCGTCGATGCCTTTGGGTCCGCCGCATCCTACATCCTGCTCGGCGCCGTCATTGTGGTGCCAATCTGGGCGATCCTGTTCGCATTGCGTTGGATGCGGCAAGCCAAATGACCGGTTACGGCGGGCTCGAATAGCCACTGCCTACTGGCCGAAATCCTCGCGCGGCTGATCGGAGTCGTCAGGCGGGCGCCCCGAGGCGGCCTGGTCGACAAACCAGCGCAGAATGCCCTTCGCGTGCTCGCGGGTCTCAGCGTCCGGCCCGCCTTTCTCCGGTGGACCGACTACGCTGTCGAAAACCGCATCGGCGATCCTGTCGAGCAATCCTAGGCCCTCGTCGGCTTTCGTCGCGTCCTCTAGCGGCGGCGGTAAGCGAATTGCGACAGCCTGGGAGCGGATGCTGCGGGCCATGAAGCCTTGCCAGGTTCGGGCCGGCAACCCGCCGCCCGTCACGCCTTTCATCGGCGCGCCGTCATCATTGCCGAACCAGACCCCAGCAACCGTATCGCCGGCAAAGCCGAGGAACCAGGCATCGCGATGCTCCTGGCTGGTTCCGGTCTTGCCACCGACCTCTGCGCCCTTGATCGCCGCCCTGCGGCCGGTGCCATTGGTGACCGCGCCTTGCAACATGCGCCGCATATCATCGGCGACCTGGCGATTGATCGCCCGCTTTGCACGTGGCCGTGAGCGAAGATAGAGGCGTGTTCCATCAAGCGTTCGCACCTCGACAATGCCATAGGGCTGCACCACAGCGCCCTGATTGATGAACGGCAGATACGCTGCCGTCAGCTCAAGGACACCCACTTCCGATGACCCCAACGCCAGGGAGGGCACCGGATTCAGCTTGGACGCAATACCCATCCGGTGGGCAACATCGACAATCTTGCCGCGGCCGATCTTTTCCTGCAGCCGAACCACCGCCGCATTGACCGAGCGCGCCAAGGCTTCCGACATCGCCATCCGACCGTTGAAATGGCCATTGTAATTCACCGGCGTCCATCCCTCGACAGTGATCCGGGAGTCATCGAGCGGGCTATCCGGATGCATGCTGGCCTCGAGAGCGGCGGTATAGACCATGGGCTTGAAGGCAGAGCCGGGTTGCCGACGGGCCTGCGTCGCCCGGTTATAGCGATTGGCGCGATAGTCCCGGCCACCGATCATCGCCCGCACCCGCCCGTCCGATCCAAGCGCCACCAATGCCGCCTCGCCGACCCTGGAACGGATGGCGCTTTTCAGGGCCTTGGCGATGGCGCTTTCCGCCTCGCCCTGCATCGTCGGCTCAAGGGTCGTGGTGACGACCAGATCACGGTCCGTCGCGCGCAGGTCATCCGGCAGTCGAGACAACACCCAGTCGACGAAATACTGGCCGGAGCCAACGGCCTTGGCCGACGCCACCGGCGCCGGCTGTCCCCGCGCCCGATCCGCCGCCGCCGGCTCGAGATACCCGGCCGCAACCATATTGGATAACACCACAGCAGCCCGTTCAGCCGCGCCCTTGGGGTTCACAGTTGGCGCCAGCCGCGACGGGGCCTTCAACAATCCCGCCATCATCGCCGATTCGGCCAAATCCAGCTTGTTGACCGGCTTGTCGAAATAAAGCCGCGCCGCCGAAGCAACGCCATAGGCGCCGGCGCCGAAATAGACCCGGTTCAAATAGATCGTGAGGATTTCCTTCTTGGTCAGGCGCGATTCCAACCAAACCGCCAGAAACATCTCCTGAATTTTTCGGTTCAGTGTCCGCTCCGGCGAAAGATAGAGGTTCTTGGCCAATTGTTGGGTGATCGTGCTGCCGCCCTCGACAATGCGTCGGGCCGAAATATTGCGCCAGGTCGCGCGGGCTAGGCCGAGAACATCAATGCCGAAATGACCGAAAAACCGTCGATCCTCGGTCGCGATCACCGCGTTCAAAAGATGCTCGGGGAATTCCTGATAGCCGACGGGCCGCCCGGCAAATCCGCCGCGGCGCGCCAGCTCGCTGCCATCAGCGGCCAGGACGATGGTTCCGGGATTGCGATCCTGCTGCCAAATCTTCGCGGTATCCGGCAGTTCCGGTGCGAAGGCGATAAACAGCAACGACCAGCCAAGCAATCCCAAAACGATCAACCCCAGCAGGGCATTGAACAGCCGGCGCAGGGGTGATTTTTTGGGAATACCGCCCTCCGGGCGTTTAGGGCGGCGGCTCATGG
>JAQBUJ010000541.1 GCA_027623845.1 Pseudomonadota bacterium | reverse complement strand
GGTCTCTGCAAGCTCCAGAAGTTCGCTGCGGCGTTGGGCGGCTGCGTTTTCGTCGGCTTCGCGCTTTGCCGCTTCCGCTTTCTGTGCGGCCTCGCGCTGATCGATTTCACGCTGCTTTTCGGCTTCTGCCAGCCGCAGGTCTCTTTCTGCCGCCTCAGCTTCGAGACGCTTGGATTCCTTCATATTCTCGCGGAAACCGACAAGTGCCGTGGCGACTGCGCCGATCTCGTCACCGGAGTGCGCCTTGATTTCGACGTCGAGATCGCCCGCCTGAAGCGCGGTGACCGAACCGATAACGTCGCGCAAAGGCCGCGAGATGGTGCGGCTTACGAGCAGCCAGGCGAACACAACCGCGAGCAGAATAGCCGCGGCCGATACGATCATCAGCAGCTTGACGGCGAATTTTTCGTGTTCTTCGGCCGTAAGGGCTGCCTGCCTGGTAAATGTTTCGATCTCGCCGAGAAGTGCCTTAAGTTCTTGGTCGAGTTTTTCTTCTTCCTTCTCGATCTTTTCGAACAGCTTGATCGCAGCCGTGGTCGTGTCCGCGCTCTGCAGCAGCTGGAGCGCCTCGACGGCGTGTTTATCGTATCCGGCGTGGTGAATCTCGATCGTCTTCATCGCTTCGAGAACGTGGGTGAATTCCTTTTTCTCTTCCGCCGAATGAGCGGTGTCGATGGCATGCTGCGCCATTTCCTCGCCCTTTTTAAGCTCCTCGTTCACCTTTGCGGAAAGCTTTTCGAATTTGTGGACCGATTCTTCGAAATGCGGGCGGGCCGATGCATGGGTGTGCATTTCCTCGCCATAGCGAACGGAACGCTCGAAATTGATCGCCTGTTCGAGCTGGTGCACCGTGATCTTTGTGACGATTTCGGTCAGCGGAATATCGCGTTCGGCGATGCCTTCGATTTCCGTATTGATCTTCTGCATCTGCGTGATGCTGATACCCGACACCGCGACGAGCGCGATCATGCAGATGGCGACAACGGAACCGATTTTCGCACCGACGCCAAGAGATCGCTTGAGCTTCGGCGCCGGTTGCGACCCTCCGTCGTCTGTCTGGGCGTCGGTCTGCTTGCCGTCCTCAATGATATCTGTGTCTTCGGCGGATAGTTCGTTTGACGTCATCATCATACCTTTTTCCGTTTGCCGGACGGACTGATAACGCTGCGAATTGGTTGCGAGCGCGTTTTGTCGATGATGGGTTTAGATAATTTATCTAAAAATTTTGTTAATTCGACCGTGATCGAACGGGTAGGGCCGCAGAGAATATTGGATAGCCGAAGACGAATACCGTCAGGCAGCGGCTTTCGCGGCGTCCAGGGCGGCTATCATTTCCGCCGGGGTGACGAACTTGCGGCGCGGCGCGCCGTCGGGGGCGGCCTCGATTTCGAGTCGGTCAATCACCTGCCAGTCGGCGAAGCTGACGACGCGAATGCCGCGTTCGGCGAGAAGCCTGTCGATCGCCGAGATACCCTCCCGGTCGCCCGCATCGTATTCCGCGATGATTTTGTCGACGACTTCGAGGGAATCGTTCTTGTTGGTGCCGATGGTTCCCGATGCGCCGCGTTTCAGCCAGCCGACGGCATAGAGCCGGTCCGATACCTTGCCGTCTTCGTTTTCGACGATGCCCCAGCGGTCGTTGAATGGCAGGCTGTCGATCGGAAACGCGCGCGAGCCGATGCAGGTGATCACGAGCTGGCACGGAATATCGTAGGTCTCGCCGGTGCCGTGCACCTTGCCGTTGGCATCGACCGTGGTGCGCTCCACCCGCACCCCTTCGACCCGGTTCTGGCCGAGTATTTCAACCGGCGAGGTAAAGAAACCGAAATGGACCCGTTTGGTCTTGCCATCGGGGCTGACGTCGAGGAACGAGCGCATGGTCTCGATATTCTTTTCGCGCAGCCTTAAATCGCGGTCGGACATGTAATCGGCGACGATTTTGCCGGGCAGGTGGTCCGGGGTCATCACCGGCGCGGCATTTTCCAGCTCGCCCATCTCGCGCAATTCTACATTGGTGAACGCCGCTTCGACCGGGCCGCGCCGGCCGAGCATGTGAATATCGGTGACCGGCGATGAATGCGCGGCATCGGCGGCGTATCCGACGAGATCGGTGACCGACATCTCCGCCGACGTCTTGGCGAGGACGCGCGCAACATCGAGCGCGACGTTGCCGACGCCGATAATCACCGCGGCCTCGACATCCAGATCGGGGTTCAGGTCCTTGAAATCCGGGTGGCCGTTATACCAGCCGACAAAGGCGTTCGAGCCGAACACGTTCGGCAAATCCTCGCCGTCTATGCCGAGCCTGTTGTCGTGCGGCGCGCCATAGGCAAGCACGACGGCATTGTAAATGCCGAGGAGTTCGGGGATCGACACGTCGCGGCCGATTTCGACATTCCCGAGATAGCGCACCCGCTCATTGGCCAGCGTCCGTTCGTATGCCTTGGCGACGCGCTTGGTTTTCTGATGATCCGGCGCCACGCCGCCGCGGATCAGCCCGAAGGGCGACGGCAGCCGTTCGATCACGTCTACACGGCAATCCGGATCTTTGTCGAGCAATCCCTGGGCAGCATACATGCCGCCGGGGCCTGACCCGACGACCGCGATGGTACGACTCATTCTGAAGCCTTTATCCGAACGTTTCCGTGTCTTTGCGACATCTGACGGCGGCCATCATAGCGGCTGTGCGGCGGGAGAAAAGGGGGGCGGTTCGATCCGCGTGACGAATAAATTTTCGCTGTCCGGTTGTGGTTTGCCGAATCCCGGATATCATTTTTCGAGTACTCATAAAAATACAAACCGAACAAACGAACGAATTCGATAGGAGGATAAAAATGAACAAGCGCGGAATTTGCACCGGGATGGTCGCCGGACTCGTAACTTTATTCACATACGGAACGGTCAGCGCCGCCGAGGTCAACCTCAAGGCCGGCTATTTTATCAGCAGCAAAAAATCCCTGACGCGTCAGGCCTTTGACCAGTTCGTGGCCAAGGTCAATGCTGACGGAAAGGGCATGGTCCAGATACCCCAGGTTGTCGGCCGCGAAGCGATTCCGTCTCGCCAGATGGGTAATGCGGTCAAGAGCGGCCTGCTCGACATCGCCGGGGTTCCGCCCGCCTATATGGCCAATCTGGTCAAGCTCGCAACCGGATTCACGCCGACCACGAAGACGGCGCCGGAAATGCGCAAGAACGGCTC
>JAQBUJ010000540.1 GCA_027623845.1 Pseudomonadota bacterium | reverse complement strand
GAACATCGAGGCGTCGTCAAACCCAAGCACCACATCTGGGAATACCGGACCAAAAGGGATAAGCCGCCCAGTTCAATAGGCGAATGATATCATGCATAACGATTGACCGTGCATTTTTTGCGATTTAAATTGATATTTCGTTAACCAATTACGATTGGTCGTATGAATGGCTCTCGATGCCAATGAGTTGAAGGCAAGGGTCAGAGATTTCATCCAAATGGAAGGGTGGTCGATGAGCCGGCTGGCAAAGAGCGCCGGGTTGCGTCCATCTACGCTGCAGGACGCCGCGAACCGAACGTGGAATCCGACGTCGGAGACGCTGCAAGCTTGCATGGATGTGGTGAATAGCCAGATCCCGCGCGAACCGCGACCGGAAGCCAAGCCCGTCGCGCATACCCTTCCCATCGCGTTTTTGTCAAAGCCCTGGAATCGGGAGTTTTCCGATTGTATGGAAATTTGGCGATCGCAAAACGGCCAATTTTCCGAGCTTCTTTTCCAAAAGCTTGGCACCACCCGGATGGGCGAAGATTGAGCGCGGTGCGGGTCGGAGAAGATAATCGGATGAGAATGGCGCGCTTCGGCTCTCAGGTGTTCGGCTCCGGGTTCTCGGCCGGGCAATCGCTGTTGTCCGATATGCCTGACCAAAAGCTTTTCGAATGGATTGAAGACCGCATGTGGGAGGTGATTAGAGGGGGGGAGCCGGTCTTCTCGGCATGCGTTACGCCGGTTGAAAGCGACGCGCTCGGATTGTACGACGTTCCGTACACAACCCTTGCTTTGCCATGCGTGAGCCAAAGCGATGGCGTGATCGACGCGGTCGTCACGATTAACCGGCTAGAACCGAGCGAGTACCGAGACAGGGTGACTCGGATCGCCCCTTGATATCACGCAGCCAGGTCTTGGATCAGGCTTTCGGCGTGCATTGTCCCGGAATAGTTCATCCAGACCCGATCATTGGGGTCGTGATTGTAGATCACGCCATCGACCTGCATTTGATAGGCGGACGCTAGGCCGGCTTTTTTGTGTCGGTCCCGCATGAATGAAACGTTGTGCGGGCAATGAAAGCAACCGTGGTTTATCGCGCGGGTAAGAATGCCGAAGCGCATGATCAGCGACCGGGTCCAATCCTTCGATCCGCGAAAATCCTCCGGCGTCCAGGCGTTGCCCGGAAAGGCGAACTGACCGATGATTCCCGTCGCCAAACAGGCGGCCCTGGAATCGGGGAGGATGCGAAATTCCCCGGCCGTGTCGGACGCAAGACCCACGGTCTCAAGGTATTGGCGCAGATCCAGGTCACCCATCGAGAACATGGCGCTTGAATAGGTCATCAAAACGCGATTGCGCGGCGCGCGTCTGGCCACCAGGCCGTACATGGTAAGAGAGTTGCTTCGATCAGGATCATAGGCCGCCAGGTTGGGCGAGCGGTCCCGCTGCATGTCGCGGATCTGCCGTAGGTCCCTGGCGAATTCCAATTGGATGTCCCATTGCTTTTCGGTGTCTCGCCACACGGACACCAGAAAGGGGGCCCATAGGTCGTTCTTGTGGACGATCGGGGGAATATTCTTAGGTAATTTCATCATTAATCCTCCGAGTAAAAAATGAATTCCGCGCTTCTGTAATTTTACGGTAAATTGGCGCTCATAGGACAAGTGAAATTATTAATAGAATAATAGATATGCCGAGAAATCATTGATGGTGACGTTTTGCTGCGGACCGGCGGCTATTAACCTGATCTCACTTTAAGCGATCGGGCAAGGAGAGGGTTTCGCAATGTTTTCGGTAAAGTCGCCGGCGTCCATTTTGAGGCGGTGGACGGGATCTGCGTTCGACCTACGGGTGGGCGCTGTATGCGGTAGACGTTTTTGAAGCCGATGTCTGGCGTATTGGCGCGCCCGTATCGTCGAAGGTCGCTGGCAGAGGGCGTTGCAATCGCTGGAACCGGCCAGTTTTGGCCTCGTCGTCAGTCGAGGAAATCGGCCACTAGTTTGTTCACCTGCTCAGGAAACTCCCAAGCGGCGAAGGCGCCGCCACCCGGGATAATCTGGCGTTTGCAGTTCGGAATGAGGGCCGCGACCCTTTTCGACGTGGCTAAAAAGTCCGCGTGGTCGTGTTCGCCGTTATAGACCAGAGCCGCAATTGTCAGCGTTTTCAGCGCCTCGTCCTTGAACGCCACGGTTGCTGGGGTCTCTGATGACAGCCAGGGAGTTCCAGTGAAGTCATCGATGATGCCTCGATGCTCTAACGCGCGGCAGTCGACAGGGCTCGCTCGCATGACCTGGAACCAGGGCGATGAGGTGAACCACCAGTCCCTGGCGGCCGCTATCCCCTCTTTGGCTGCGACCCGGCGTGCACCGCCAATCGCCGCGGCAACCGATTGCGGCGTCTCGCCCGGCATCACCGGGCCTTCCAAAATCAGCGAGGCGAACAGCGCCGGCGCCCGCGTCGCCAACAGTAGCCCGACTGTCGCCCCGGTATGCGTCCCCCAATAGTGGCAGCGCTGAACGCCGGCATCCGTTATCGCATCGGCCACGGCCTCGGTGAATTCATGATGCCCGAAAGGCCCGGCGCTTTCGCCTGACAGGCCGTGTCCCGGCAGGTCGATCAGCAGGATCTTGAACCGGTCTCGGAACGCTTCGGTCTGGGCCGAAAAGACGCGACGATCCTGCGACATGCCGTGGACCATCACCAGCCACGGTGCATCGGTGCGGGCGGAAAGGATGGTTTCGTATCCGGCGGTCATGCCATCGGGCTCCAATCGTTCGCCGGACGCTTATCGGCGTTTGTGTTGCCAAGGCTAGCATACGCGCCGGCGCGATAGCCGCATCGCTAGCAGTCCTGGCATTCGGGGCGCTGGGAACCATTTTATTGGCGAAAAGCATGGTCCATCTGAAGGGAACGTTGGCCAGGGCCTCACCTCGGTCAGCTACCCGATCCTGCGGGCGAAGACCTGTTTTATCCGTCGCGTGGTTGAAGCAACCCAAGCTCCATCGCTTTGATTTGCAACGCCAAATATTTTGAGTTGATGCGGCATTGGGCCAGGCCGCCGGCGATGAACCACAGGCCTTCTTGCGGCGTGCGCCTGAACATGTTGTTGAGCTCTCCGTCCTCACCGATACCCCAGACCGGCCCGATCCGCTCTGCCATCTCTTCGCTGAGCGCGCGATGGAACAACTCCTTTTGCGGATAGTATCCGGTGGCCAGTACAATCAG
>JAQBUJ010000539.1 GCA_027623845.1 Pseudomonadota bacterium | reverse complement strand
TCCAGCACATCGAGGCACAACAGCCCGATATGCGGCGTCTTCAGCATGTTGCAGCCGGTGTAGAAAACCAGATCCGGCGCCTCGCCGCGTTCCGGATGCGAGCGCGGGCTGAGCCGTTCCAGCAGCGCCGGCGGCAGGCTGAGCCGTGAGAGGACGCGGACCCCCCGGCTCATCTTCTGGAACGCCGCCTTGCCGGCGACCCGGCGCTCATCCTCGGCGGTGCGCGCGGTCATCACCCGGCGCGCCATGGTCAGCATGAAACGCGGGTTGACGCCGTGCTCGCAGACCGTCAGGCAGAACCCGCTACCACAGCACAGCGTGGCCCATTGCTCCGAATTCTCCGGGCCGGTCTCGCCGCGCAAGACGTCAAGCACCCCCGCCGCCAGCGCCTTGGGGTCCGAGGCGTCGATACCGGCGACGTTTGGGGTTGGACAGACCGCCGCGCAGGCGCCGCAAGCGGTGCAGGCGTCAAGAATCTCGTCCCCCCGCGCATTCAAGGACGCCAGAAATTGTTCGGCGGCATCGGCCATCTCAACCCCTTCGGCAGGAAATTCGGCAGGAAATTCGGCAGCAAGTTAGGTCGGGCCAGTATACCCCGGCGATCCGGCGCGGTCCTAGAATTAGTGTAGCGCGCTTCGGATTCGGGGCGTTTTCGGGGCATTAGTGCGCCGCCGCGAGATCCAGGCTCACCGCTGAGCGACCGTCGAAGACCTTACCGTCCAGGCGCAGGATGTCGTCCCGCCAGTCATAGTCGAGCCGCGCCTTGAACCGCGAGACGTCCCGGTGCAGCGGCGCGTCCTCGGTGTATCCACCATCGCGGGTAAAGCCGAACAACGCGACTTCTCTCGCCCAAACCCGCCAGGCCAGATCAACCAGATCGTCGGTGTAATAGCCGCGCCACTCGCTGTTGACCTCCTTGTTGAGTTGTTCAACGCCGCGATAGGCGAAACGCCGCAACCGGCACATTTCCGGCAAATCGTCGTCCACCGCCTCGGTGCGGTTCAGCCAATCAATTAGGAACCGGCCGCTCGAACGCTCAAAAAACGGCGCGAAAATGAAGCGGCGGGAGATCCACGGCGTGTCCTGTGCGGCGATACGTCGGATAAAATCATCGAAGGTCGCGGCGCGCGCGATACGGCACAGATCGATCATCGACGGCGATGAGAAACCACGCCGGCAATGCTCGTAAAAACTGACCAGCATCGGCAGCAGATGGCGGGTGTTGGAGAACACAAATTGTTTGTCCAAATCCGCTTTGTCGATCAGCAGGTTCGGCGCCACCCAGACGGTGTAGTGTTTATCCTCCTCGGTCGGCGTTTCCTCAATCCAGCGATGCCCGATACTGGTGGCGAAGGCATAGGTGCTGCGCTGTATCGAGGTGCCGGCGGTTTTTGGAATATGGACGAATACCGACGGCCGGCCCGAGTGGGCGACCGCCGCCGCCATTTCCTTACCGCGATCCGACGCCACCACCCGAAGCCAGTTCGACGATATCTCGCACAACGACAGGTCCTGGCGGCCTACCGATGCTTCGGACAGGGTCAACAAGGCATAGCCGCTGCTCGGATTGATCAGCGCATAACGCCGCGCGCTCTCGATGGCCTTATCATACGCGCCGGTTTTCAACTCCGCCCTGGCCAGCGTGCCCAGAAGCCTGCCATGCAACGGCGTGTCCAACAACGTGCGGCGCGCGATCTTGATCGCCTCGCCAAGCCGGACAATCGACGTCCAGGCCGAGGCCAGGGTCGCGCCGGCGCCCTTGGCCGTCGGATCGGCGCAGAGCCAGCGCCGGGCGGCCCGCCCGATCAAGCCGTGATGCCCGCGCAGAACCAGCACCCGAACGATGTTGGCCAACGCCGTCAGATTATCCGGCTGGATCGTCCTGGCTCTCAGAAACATCGGCCAGGCCCGATCCAACTTGGATTTATCATAGGCCGTGGCGCCTGCGGTCAAATAGCCGTTAATGGTCTGCGGGGCGGCGCAAATCGAGCGGCGGCAAAGCTGAAACGCCGCGGCATGGCGATCGTTTTGACGCTCCACAAGGGCGAAATCATGCGTCAAGGTCGGCGACGCCGGGTTGACCAGCAATGCCCGCCTGAACCCCTTGACGATGCTTCCGAAATCACCAAGACGGTCGCTTACGGCGGCAAAAAACCGCCAGGACACGGCGCTGGCCGGCCTTAGCATGAGCATCCGACGACTGAACCTCGCCGCCCCGGCCCAATCCTTCTCGGCCGCGCAAAGCTCGGCGCGAGCCCGCAAGGTTTTCGAGGTGATCGCCAACTCCTGGTCGGAAACCATATCGCGTTATCCTGCCCCTAGAGCCTATCGTGATCGCACAGACAAGGTTTGCCCGACGAAATTGCCTGAATCATCCCTCTAATCAATAACATAGAGCAGATTCAGGCGTTCCGTTCGGTCCGAAACTTTATCCGCCTAAAATACATCACCCCGGGGGTAAGCCGGGGTGATGCAACAAACAAGCTTATTCAACGTCGGGCCGGCTTTACTCCGCCGCCGGGCTTAACGGGTCCTGCAACGGCATCATGATGTCGGCTGCGGCGTGGTGACTCGACTTCGCGTCGCTGTCTTGGGTCGTCTGGATGATGTTGCGGCCATAGGCGACAACGACCGGGGTTTCCGCCGGCGTCATCGGCGCCAGCTTTTGCTTACGGGCCAGGGCCGCTTCGATGAACGGCGCCAGTTCGGCCATCTTCTTGCGTTCGCGCTCTTCCTCATTGGCCTTGAAATGCGGCATCACCGCCTCGGAGAATAGCCGCAACGAGTCACAGATATGAGCGTGCTGATTCTTGCCGCTTTGCTGGATGAAGATCACCTGGTCGACGCCAACATCGGCGAATTTTTGCAGATGCGCCTGGACTTGTTGCGGGGTTCCGACGCCACGACCGGCGCCAACCGCCTCAAGCTCGGGTTGGGCTTTCTTGAAACGTTCCCAGATATTCGTCTGACCGGGCTTGTGGTGGCCGTAGACATAGTAATGACCGAGGCTATAGCCGAAATATTGAAACCCCTCGGCGCCGCGACGCTTGGCTTCCTCTTCGTCCTCATCCACCGAAAACCCGGTGCACATGGCGATGTTGGCGTTCACCGAATGGCCGATTGGCACGCATTCCTCTGACTTGATGATGTCATAATATTCGGTGACCCATTTGCTGGCTTCGGCGGGATCGACGAAGGCGAACGCCAATGCCCCGATCCCGGCGCG
>JAQBUJ010000538.1 GCA_027623845.1 Pseudomonadota bacterium | reverse complement strand
AGGCGTCGTCAAACCCAAGCACCACATCTGGGAATACCGGACCAAAAGGGATAAGCCGCCAACCTTAATATCGCGATACTTCGTCGGCCAAACCGGCGTCGCCGACACCAGCGCAGGCCCTGCCTAACCCGGATCGCCAGCACCACATTGCCCACGCCGCCGCCGCCAGCGCCGATCATATTGCCGACCCGCTGGGCGTGATGCGCCGGGGCGTCGCCAAAAGGCATCGGGCCGCTGTGCCATTCCAACAGCAAGGGCAGCGGGCGGCGGTGCAGGGCCACGACCACCTGTTGCGCCTTGTCCATCGGCACTTGCGGCGTGAATTGGCCGGACTGGTTCATCCAATGGGCATCAGCAAAAGCCAGCTTCTGCACCATCCGGCCCTGCTGGTCGATGCCATGGCCATCAGGGCGCAGGACCAAACCCATTTGTTTCTGGATGTCCCGAACCACGTCGCCAAGGCGCCCGGTGGTTACGGTCGGTCGGGAAAAATTGAGCCGGCGTTGAGAGGTTTTCGCCGTCAGCCGGGATGCGCGATCAAGTCCAAGCGCGCTCTGTTCGATCCAAACGAAGCGCGCGGGTGTTTTTGTTGCCCGGCAAGGAGCGCGCCAGTTCGTTTAAACCCGGCATCAAATCCGACGCGATGAAATCCAGGCACCGGTCCGGGCTTCCCGTGGCGGTGGGGAATTTCTTCTCCCACTCGTAGACCTTTACCGCCAACCCGCACACACCCGACGCCAGGTAGGATTGATTGACTTCCATGCCGTTTTGAATCTTTTGCAACCCCGAAATATCGATGGTCTCCCAGTCGACATTGGCTATTCTTGCAAGGCGTTCGAATCTTTGCTCAAGGAACGCATAAATATAGCCAACGAGTTGATCGGCCTGCGAGAAAGTTTCTCGCGCCATTTGATCATTCTTCAAATGAGAGTATTGAGCCACTTCATTGGCCCAACTCTTCATCTTATTGACCTTTGGTTCATTTTCTTGGAAGTAACTTTCGAAATAAGAAAAGGCGAGATAAACATCGCCAAACCGCTCCAAATACCCCGGCAGTTCATCCATCGAAATCAGCAGGGACTCGGATAATTTTTTGAGTTTTCCCCGTGCCGCTTGGCCCGTGCCCTTCTGCCTGGAAGCAACCAATGTGTTTTTTTCCAACGACTTAGAGGAGTCGCTACCGTAAAGAAATTTCGAGAGAGGCCGCGTAATACGATCCATGAAAGGTTGCAACTCTACGAGCTTCTCATTCGAAAGCTTGAAATAGTCGATGCAATCAACCTCAATCGAATGCTTTCTCAATCCCCATCGCAGCGTGTAAAAATCCAAGCTCGGCAGTTCGGCTATCTTCGACAACAGCGCCATATCCAGCCTTAAGCATTCGTCTTCCTGAAAATGATCGGGTATATCTTCGACCAGGATTTGACCGCTGCCGATATCGCTTCCGGCATACAATTCGACGCGCGTTTCAAGGCGTACATTCTTAATCAGCCGGGTGCGTCTGAGGCCCACATCCCTTATCGGTAAAGCCGACGTGGGTAGGGTATGGATCGTGTCCTGATCCGCCAAATCGATCCGCTGACTGGTTGAAAAATCTGAGACCATTGTTGGTAACGGAATCCGCAAAACAATGACCGACCCAATGAATTTCTGTTTCCGGTCGGAATGCTAATTCAAAGCAACCATTCTAGGCTTTACGAAATACGCCGCCGAAGTTTGACAAGATTGTATCGTCACCTTCGTGCAAATTGAGGATACCCCAGTGATCGCCGAAAAGTGAAGAGAATTGTTCGCCCGTTCGCCCTTCATGCCCGGCTCGGCGAGTGCACGGGCGGCGTGGCTGCACAACCGATGATGCGATTTCAGGAGATACTATGGCCAGCGCCGGAGCAGAGGCGTTTCTGTCGCACCGTTAGCGCCAGGCCCAAACCGGCTCACCGAGGTGTGAAACCCGGGTCTCGCGACCGTGTAAGCCAACTTCGCGGAACTGATAGACCATGGCCGCAGTGGGGGCATGCAGAGCGTTGCTCGGCCCCATCAACAGGCGGATCACCGGACGCTCACTTTCCGGGATGTCGACGAACTCCGGCGAATCCGGGCGATTTAACTCGCGAAATGTAATCCGGTGAATGCGCGCGACCTCTTGTGGGTTGGCCTGCATCTTTGCATCGGCGCCGGCCCAGACGACGATCGGCGTGATTAAATAGCCCGACTGGGTGCGATAATCATCCAGGACGCCGAGGACGGCGTCTTCAGCCAAGTCGAGGTTCACTTCCTCGCGCAATTCCCTGAGCGCGCCTTCGACCGGCGTTTCACCGCTGTCAATACGACCGCCAGGCAGGGCGAACTGTCCAGCGTGGCTGCTCAGGCGGGGCGTGCGCCGGGTCAATACGTAGGCGCCCTCACCTTTGTCGTCACAAACCAGGGCAATCGACACCGCGGCGCGTTTCAGCCCCTCTGACGAGGCTTGGGTCCGGGCGAAGCCGTCGAGGTTGCCGGCGACCCGAGCCCGCAGCGCCGCATCGTACAGATAGTGGCCATCTTCCATATGAAGATCTTAAACCGAAATGTTCGCCTGACAAATGTCGACCGTCCGCACCACACCGGCCCGACCGCCCCACCGCATGACGGGGCGACGGTCGCGGTTCCGGTTCTTGAGACACCGGATCCCGGGAAGGCCCGAGGCGTCCCGTGGTCCGGTCAAGGTTTATGGCGTTTTTAGATCAGCCGATTAACGATTTTGCACAAGCCACGGACACGCGGGAGTTTGCACGATCGGAACCCGGCATTGTGGCCCAACCCCAACCTTCCACGGCTTGCGACCGCATATAAGCTTCCGACTGCCCCTTAAGGCTGGTCAGGCGAGCGGTGTATTTGGGATCGGCTTCGGCTTGAAAGATACATATCGGAAGCAGGGCCGCGACGACATCCGCAGCGGCGCGATCGGATGAGGCCACATTGGCTTTTCCGGCAGTCATCCAGCCGGCTCCGGCGAAGCCCACGACGCCGAGGCAGATGGCGCCGATCACGCCGCCAAATATCGCCGGCCTAACCCATTTAGGGGGTTCCATATTAAATTCCTCCCGAAGAAGGAAGAGCCCTCTCCTTGTAAATAAATACTTACGAAAATTTCAATATAATTTCCATATAAATCGACCGATTGAGGTCCTCCCCGGAAACCGGACAGTTACTTAAGCTATAATTTTGGTGTCTGCTGATCTTCGACG